>CAYRPR010000368.1:0-3072 GCA_964425945.1 uncultured Verrucomicrobiota bacterium
GCCCAGATAGGGCAGGAGATCCTCGGCCGCCTTTCCCCAATGGAGTGAGCTGGGTCCTCGATTGGGCAGGTAGCCGTTCTCCTCCGAGAAGGCCATGTTCACGGCGCGCGCGATCTGCCGCACATGGGGAAGGCAGGCGGCACGCGCGCCCATTTCGCGTGAACGCGTGGCAATCGGCGCCAGCAGGGTGATCAGCAGGGCGATCCCGACGATCACCACGAGCAACTCGGTCAATGTGAATCCGCGCTTCACGAAATGCATTCCTGGTTCAGTATGTAAGCGCTTACATTAACCCGCTTCCGCGCGGGCGTCAAGCGCCGATTTCATGGAAATCCGGATGGGGACGGGCTGTATGCAAGTAGTTGGTGCGGTGATAGGTACGAGCTGACCAGCGGGGCGTCCCGCCGCTTTCTTCCCGGAAAGCCCTGCGGACGCTACTCCAGCGTGAGCCGGCCCAGACGGATCACGTCGCCCGCCGGGCGCCAGCTCCAAACGAGCTTGGCGGATGAGCCGTCCTCCGGATTGAGGCTCTTGACCCCGACGGAAACATCGACCGTGACGCCCGGCGCCGGTTCGAGATCCAGCAACGTCCAGGGTATGCGCGCCGTGACGCGGTATCCGGCATCGGTCCGCGCGACGGACGAGGTGACCTGATCGTGTCGTGCGTCGAACCATTCCCAGACCTTGTCGGGTACGGCGAAGCCGAACTGGAAATTGTCGGGATGACCCCACTTCATCCCGTCACCATGGGGGTTGATGTACAACTCCACGGATGATTCCTCGAATAGCGTGTCCGCGTCCCGCCGGTTCTCCGGCCAGGGCGTATCGACGTCGGCCCGGAAATGCAGATGGGATTTGTCCCAGGCGAAGGCGAATCGGGCCTGAATCCGCGCGGCATCGGCCGGGTCGCCGGTTTCCAGCATCTCTCGCGCGTTGAATTCGTTCCATGCCGCGTTCTTCCATTGGTCGAATGCCGGCGCGCGCGCGGTGCGCGGTTGCGCCGCCTGGATGTCGGGAGGCGGAGGATGCAGGGTGTACAGCGAGGATTCGGTGGAAAAGGCGGGTTCGCGGTAGTCGGCGATCAACGCGCGTCCCTTGCGAACCACCGGGTCGGCCTGGAACCAGTCGCGCACCACGCCGTCGTGCAGATAATTGATGATGCTCAGGAACAGCATGCATTGGTCGAGCATGAGAAAGTGTTCGGATGTGCGCGAAGAGATGATGTTGATCGAATCGAGAAACCCGAATTTTGAACTGCGCGCGCCCATCTCCTCCAGTTTGCGCAGGTTCCGAACGACTTCGCCCGGGAAATGCTCGATCGCCAGCGCCGAGGCGTGCGGCGTCACCACATCATCGCGCAGGCGGCCCCAGCCGAGGTATTCCCCGTCGGGCGAATCGGACGCCGACCAGCCCCAGACGGGATATCGATTCACGGCCGCGTGCCGGATCTGCGCGTAGGCGAAATTGCGCGCGGATTGCCCCATCAGCGTATGCCGGTCATCGAGCCACAAGCCGCTGATGTATTGCATGAACAGTCCGCCGCCCTGCCAGCCGGGCGTCAGGTACTGCGCATTGTACCGCTCTTCGACGGCGCGTTCCAGGGCCTCCCACGACGCGGGCGGCGCGGCGCCGGTGGCGACGGCAAGGAAGGACGCGAGACGCGAGTCCGAGCCCAGGGAGGGCAGTGTCCAGTCCGGATTGAAGCGCTGGGCGGCCCGGTCGTATCCGCCCAGCAGTTGGTTCCGTTCCGCGTCGTAGAACATATCCCACCGCATCGCATCCACCAGTTCGCGGCCATCCTTGTAGAATTCCGGGAAGACCTGGCCGACGGCGAGCAGACCGGCCACCAGATTCCCCGAATCCAGAATCGAAATCCACGTGTCGTGATTCGATGGCTGAAGCGTATCGACGGCGTTCCAGCTTTGTTGAAATCCATGCCAGGTGGGCAGTTGCTTGAGTGAATCCAATGCCCGTCGGATCTTGCGCTCGGCGTTGCCGCGCGAGATGAAACCCATCTCGTGCGCCGCGGCGACCGCCGTCAGGTACAGGCCGATGTTGCTGACGGAGGTGTGCGGATCCTTGCGCGACGTGTCATACGGCAGACCCGACTTGGGATGGACCATATCCTCGATGGAGCGCCAGGTGTCGCGCGCGAGCCGCTTCAGGTACCGCTCATCCGTCCTGGACGGGGCGTCGGTGGTGTCCACGAATCCGGCGATGCGCATGGCGCGCCGGATCTCCGGACTGCTCATGAACGTGTCCCAGACGTAACCGGACCGGTGATTCTCGGCGGCGATCACGGTCACGCCGACATCGATGCCGATCACGTCGGGCTCATGCCAGCCGGTATGCGGATTGAAGGCGCCGACAAAGCTGTATCGTTTCCAGACCAGGTCGCCGTGTACGTCCTTCATGTAGCGCAGGGTGGCGATACTCTCTTCGGGTGCGAAGGAAATGGAACCGCCGGCCGCATAGGGGGTGATGGTCCCGTCGATGGCGGGGTGCATGGTCGCGGGCGGGCCGCCCCAGGCCTTGTATCCGTCCGGACTGTCGGAGGCGGTCAGGCCCCAGAGATTGGTTCCGTAGGCGGGAAATAGTTCGCTCATATCCTCGAACATGCGGCGCTGGGCGAGTGTGGCGAGTCGGCTGTTCTCATGGTAGTTCGCATAGGCGTCGCGCTTGTCGCGGAAATCGATCCAGTTCTGCGAATACTGATGCGTGAACAGCGGGGGGCAGGAGAGAAACGTGCGGCCGCCGTACGTGATGACCGGTTCGCGCCGCCAGGCGTGCCAGACTTCCGGGGGGAGGGGATAGGTGCGCGAGCCCAGACCCAGTATGTACAGGATCATGTGTTCGGAATAATAGCCCCAGTAATGGGGCAGGAATCCGCCTTCCGGCGTCCAGCCCATCGACAACACGTTCCGGTCCGTAAGCATCCAGGGCCATTCCACCCGCTCGTACAGCCTGGTGGCGAGTTCCTCGATCTCCGTGCCCTTGAACACTTCGCCGGCGGTCAGCACGCCGGCCATGAGCAGGGCGGTGTCAATGGTGGACAGCTCGCTGTCCCAGCGG
>CAYRPR010000369.1:0-3068 GCA_964425945.1 uncultured Verrucomicrobiota bacterium
GGCGTGTTTCGGGCGGCCTTCCTCCTCCAGCACGGGGTAGCCCAGGAAATTGATCGGCCCGCCGGCGGGGCCGGGTTCGACCACGAGGTCGCGGCCGCGGCTGAGCTGGATGCGGTTGGCCGGGTGGCGTCCGAAAAAGTAGGAAGCCAGACTGATGTTCTTGTTGGCCTCGCTGACGTCCACGGGCCACCACTGACCGTCGGCGTAAAATTCCGCCCAGCAGTGGTAACCGTCGATGCCGCCATCGTCGCGTTCCGAGGGAATCGCGGCGCCCATGATGAAGCGCGCGGGAATGTCCGCCGCGCGCGCCAGCGCGATGAAGTAGGCGTGAAAATCGGTGCAGTTTCCACTGCGCGCGTCGCACGCGTACAGGGCGTCGCCCTGCCCCCACCCGTCCCCGTATCGCGCGTAGCGGATGTTTTCGACGGCATGATCGTACAGCGCGCGGGCGCGGTCCAGTTCGGAATCCTTTCCTTCGATCACCTCTTGCGCGATGGCGCGGAATGTGTCGTCGTCGGGCACAAGCCGTTCGGGGGCAAGATGCTCGCGCGGATTCTCTCCGCCCGCGGGATAGGACGTCTTCTCCACGCGCCGGACGCGATAGCGAACCTCAATCGGCTGTCCGCCGTGTTCGGGGCCCAGGGTCAGGAACAGGACCGTGTTGCCGTGTTCGTGTTCCCGGAGTTCCTGCGCCGGCGCGGGTGCGTTGATTCCGAGCACTTCGACGGTTTGAAAATCATCCGACTGCGCGAGAGGCAGCCAGAGTTTTGCGTTGCCGGTCAATTCGGGCAACCGAACCCGGTACAGGAATTCGAATTCGTCCTCGCCCGTGATGACGCCGAGCAAGCGTTCCGACGCGGCGTCGAGCGTCACGCGCGTCCACGTGCCGTCGTCCTCCTGCTCCCAGACGTACACCGGGCGTCCGTTGACCTTGTGCACCGTGGTCTCGGTAACTTCGAGATCGCCGGGCTCGCCGCGCAGAAAGAAATCCACGTCGTACACCGTGCCGTCCGTATGGACCAGATCGACGCACGCAAACTGCACCCCGTCGCCGAGGTCGGCCAGGTATTCCATGTGTACGCGGACCAGTTTGAGGCGCAACTCTTCGTCCTCGTGCAGCAGACGAAAATATCCGTCCCCGCCCGCCGCCTCCGCGTCAATGTGCGCCCGGACCCCTTCGGCGATCTGCTCGATGCTCACGTCGGCCCAAGCGGCAGCCGCACACAATGAACCCACCATGAATCCTATGAATCGTTTCATTTTTTCACCGCGTCCGTATATGAAGTGCGGTGGCAGAGTCCTGACATGCTTCATGTCGGGACGGCGACACCGCTTTTGATGGGGCACGCCCATCCAAAGCGGCGTGGCGCCCGGAAGTACGCGCTGCGCTTGACTTCCGGGCTTTCCGCCGCACTCCATATCTTTCCGCTCACCGCGGGTGTTCAGACTTCTTCGGGTGCTCGCTCTTTTCCGACTTCTTCGGATGTTCGGACTTGTCCGATTTCTTCGGATGTTCGGACTTGCCGGACGCGAGCGAACCCTTGAACCAGTATTCAATCTCCTCCGAACCGGACTGGTACAGCGCGGTCGCCTTAACCTGGCCGTCCTTGACCGTGCCTTTCCAGCTCATGGTTTCGCCTTTCTTGTTCTTCGCCTCGGAAGTGAACTCGATCGTTCCGTCTTTTTCCGTCGCGGAGTAGCTGACCTTGTCGAACCCGTACTTGACGCAGGCGGTGGAAACGAACTTGCCGCGCTTGAAGACCAGCTTGTCCGCATCGCCGGACTTCTCGCCCTTCTCGCCGATTTCGCCCTCAAACGTCTTGCCGTCGAGCATCCCCTTGGACGTCGGATGCTCGCTCGTCGGATGCTCCCGCCCCATGCCGTTCGCCGACAAGGCGCCGCACACCACGACCACCCACACCATGCCCAACAGCCCGGCCCATGAATTCAGCCCCCATACGCCACGCTTCCGCACGTTCATGTCATCCTCCTTTTGTAACCCCGCCTGTTTCCTGGTTGCCCGCGATGAGGCGAGACATCGCGGACAAATTGACGGCAACACGGAATCCGGTCGAGCGCCCAGCACCTCCTGGTCTTCAACATATCCACTATCCGGAAGAAGTCCATCGGACGGCCCATGATTGTTCCCTGCCGCCCTTACAGATGGGGTTGAACCCACTCTTCCAGATCGGATTTGGACATGTAACCCGTATGTCGATCAATCATGCGGCCCTGCCGGTCAATGAGGAAGGATGTGGGAATGCCGTGAATGCCTCCGAACGCATTCGCCACGTCGTTATCCCCCATCACGAGTGGATAATTCACACCGAATCGCCCGGCAAAATTGCGAACGACGTCCGCGCCCTGATGGTCAAGCGATATGCCCACCACCACTAATCCTTGATCCTCGTATTTGGCCTGTAACTCCACCAAGCCGGGTATCATGGCGCGGCAGGGCGGACACCAGGTCGCCCAGAAATCCAGCAGGACCACCTTCCCCGTGAAGTCGTCCCAGGAAATCGGCGCTCCATCCGGATCCTGTAAATTCCAGTCCGGCGCCATCGGCCGGTCCGCTGCCGGGACCGGCGCAGGCGCGTCGCGGGTCCCCGCCGGGGCGGCCGCATAGACTGCGACCACGGCCAAGCCAATCAACAGCATCCATATCGTTCGGTTACGCAAGAGCGTGTGAAGCACGCCGGATTTCATATTCCGTTTCTCCCATCATTCCCTGATTCGTATGGATGAGAGTGTCCAGCGAGATGAATTATTCCCCAGCTTTGCCGGACGGGGTCCTTTCGGCCCGTGCGGTCCCGCGCGGCAAGTCGCTCGGACGCCATGATCACACTTCGATAAGTGTGATCATGGCGCTTTGCCGCGCGTATCAGGCGTTTTGCGCGTCGGAATCGTCTTTTCCGTCCGGTTTCACATTGGCCAGGGGCGTCTTCATCAGGCCGGTCAGCGTGTGATGCTCCTGCGCCTCGAATTCCTTCAGCCCGAATTGGATGCGGTGCGGATCGGGATTCAGGCGGAAGGTGCGGAACAACCGGTCCCAGACCGAAAGGAGGGAT
>CAYRPR010000370.1:0-3060 GCA_964425945.1 uncultured Verrucomicrobiota bacterium
GCCTGCCGGAAGTGGACGACTGGGACGGCGTCATGGTGCGTTGGGCCGACTTCGATCCGTTCGATCTTTCGGCCATCGACACGTTTGTGATCGGGGTGACCGGCACGCCGGTCGCGATCAAGGTGGAGTTTGAGGATTCCAACGGCGGCAAGACGATATTCAACCTGAATGGCGTCAGCGGTTCACTGCAACACTGGCACATCCCCGCGGCGTTGATCGGGAACCTGGACGACATTCAGGTTATCGCCTTTGTCGTGGATCGCGGACTGGCCGGTGTCGGCAACTTCGTGGGACAGTTCACGGTGTTCCTCGGCGGCTTGGACTTCGCGTCCGGCAGTGTGATTCCGGTCGAGTGGTTGAACGCGTTCGAATTGCCGACCGACGGATCCGTCGACTTCGTGGATCTCGATGGCGACGGGTTCACGGTCTGGGAGGAATATGTCGCCGGCACCGTCCCGACGAACGGGCTGTCCTTCTGGCAGATCGACGTATCGGATAATCAGCCCGCGAACGGCGGCGGGTTCGCCATCCGATGGGATGCGATCTCCAACCGCGTGTACACGGTCGAGCGGTCGCCCGATCTGTTGTTGCCGGACAACGGGTTCGTCTCCATCACGAACATCCTGTCGGTGGCGACAGAGGTCTACGAGCACATCGACGAAGAGGCGACGGAGGAAGATTCCTATCTGTATCGCGTACTCGTCGACTTGCCGTAGCGGCGTTGGCGCTTTACGGACGGGGCGCACGTAGTATATTCAAGGTGGAATGAATGTACTGCGTGTGGCCCTGGTCCAGAACGACGCCGGCCGCGATGTGCGCCGGAACCTGGAACGCATGACGGCGCGGCTCGCGTCGGTCACGGACACCGATCTCATTGCGCTTCCCGAAGTCTTTGCCCTGCGCGGCAGCGAGGAGGAACTGCGCGCCGGCGCGCAGTCCCTCTCCGGCGAGGTCGTGCAGTCCTTGCGCGCGTGGGCTCGCGCGAAGCGGGCATGGGTACTGGGCGGAAGCGTATTGGAAAGAGACGGCGACGCCGTTTACAACACCAGCCTGCTGATCGATCGCTCCGGCGACATCGTGTCGGCCTACCGCAAGATTCACCTCTTTGAAGTCCACATGGAGACGGGCGTTGTGATTCGCGAGTCGGACGTGTACCGCGGCGGGCGCGAGCCCGTCATGGCGGACATCGAGGGCTGGTCGGCCGGTTTGTCGATCTGTTACGATCTGCGCTTCCCCGAGCTGTATCGCCGCTATTCGAAGCAGGGTGCGCACATCCTGTTCATCCCGTCGAACTTCACCCAACGCACCGGCAAGGATCATTGGAACGTGCTCGTCCGCGCCCGCGCGATCGAGAACCAGTGTTTTGTCGTCGCGCCGGCCCAGTGCGGCGTGATGCCGGGTCCGGACATCGAGACGCACGGTCACAGCATGGCGGTCGGGCCGTGGGGCGAGGTCCTGTGCGAAGCGGGGCCCGAGGAGTGTGTGCTGGAGGTGGAACTGGATACGGCGTTGCTGGATCAGACCCGCGCGCGCGTTCCGGCGTTGAAGCATCGCCGGCTGGATTGATAAGATTTATCAACCACAGAGGACGCGGAGGTTCGCGGAGTAGACCGCGGGGGTAACCCACCCCGCCCCGCAGGTGCGGGGCACCCCTCCGGGGAGGGGAGAAGATGAGAAGAGTACACATCCCCTCCTTGGAGGGGACCGAGGGGTGGGTGCACGCGCCAATCCGCGATCAGATCAGGAACTGGCCGTCTTTCTGGATCGCTTTCCCGTCGATATACAGCGCGCCGCCTTTGCGCAGGTCCTTGATCATGTCCCAGTGCAGCGCGGACCGGTTTTTGCCGCCGGTTTCGGCATAGGACATGCCGAGCGCCAGATGCACGGTTCCGCCGATTTTTTCGTCGTACAGGATGTTCTTGATGAAGCGCTGGATGCCGTAGTTCGTGCCGATGCCGAGTTCGCCCAGCCGGCGCGCCCCGGGATCCATGTCCAACATGCTCTTGAGAAACGTCTCGTTCTTGTCCGCCGATGCCTCGACGACGCGGCCCTTGCGGAATACGAGGCGGATGCCGTCGATCTCGCGTCCCGCGTGGCAGACCGGATAGTCGTATCGAATATGGCCTTCCGCCGAGGTCTCAACGGGCCCCGTGGAGATCTCGCCGCTCGGCATGTTGTAACGGCCGGGTGAATTGACAAAGGTCCGGCCCTTCACCGAAAGAGTCAGGTCGGTGTCCGGACCGACGATGCGCACCTGATCCGCGCCGCGGATCCTGGCGATGAGTCGATCCTGCCGCTTCGCGAGGGCCTTCCATTCACGGATCGGATCTTCGCGATCGCAGAACATGGCCTGGTATACGTAGTTCTCGAATTCGCGCAGGCTCATGTCGGCATCCTGCGCATGCGCCTGCGTGGGATGCAGAGTAATAACCCATCGCTTCTTCAGTATGGCTTCGCGCAGGGAATGGGTCGCGCGCGCGACGCGCGCCTGCTTGCGCGGGTCGACGGAATTCAGCGCGCGCGTGTTACGGCTCGCGCCAATGCGAATAATGCCTTGCAGGGATCTTGCGATGGCCCGTTCGACGGGATGTACGGTGTCGAAGTGGTGGTTCCGGCCCTCGCGATAGAAGATTTCCTGCGCCGTATCCGGCGTCATGCGGACGAGGGGATAGGCCCTGGTCCGGAGGAGCTCCCCGTAGACGGCCTCGACCAGCGGGGCCGCCGCGACAGGCACATCGACCGCGATCAGTTCTCCGTCCCTCGCCGCGACACTGTAATGCACCAGAATCCGGGCGTGCTGGTGAATTCGATGATCACTGCTCATGGGACCACTTAAGCAAACGGGGACAGACACCGCAATCCTGCGGAGAGGGACAGACACTGAAGTGGCCTGCAAATGGCTTCGGTTAAACGTTCAACGTTGTGTGCGGAAGAGCCTTCATTCAGGGCCCATTAGGAAATTGTCACGATTGATTAAAAAAACTATTGACTCAATGTGGGGAAGAGTGGTTTAAAGTGGGGCAGGAGATGGTCAAGATGGAGCCGAGGGACACAGCTGGA
>CAYRPR010000371.1:0-3051 GCA_964425945.1 uncultured Verrucomicrobiota bacterium
TACATCGAGGCCACCCGCCGCACGCGCTGATTGTCCGACGCCGTGAACAGTTCCCCGCTCAACACCAAACGCCGCCCGGTCTGCGTGATCTCGAGTCCCTCGACATCGCGCAGGAACAGGCGGACCTCCTCGGCGACGTCCGACAGGTCGGGCCGGACTTCGACGGATTTCCTGATCTCGTTGCCATCCAGCAGGACGATCTGCACATCGCTGCGCCCGGTGGTCTTGCCCGTGACGATGACGTTGCGTCCCGCTGCGTCCGCCGTGGCATCCAGCACCTGCGGATTCAACACGAATACGCTTTTGACATCCCCGTCCACGGCCAGCCGCTCGGAGGCGCCGACGAAAATGATGTGATCCGCCGCATCCTGCGCGACGCCGTTCGTCGTCCAGACAAACGCGAGACCGCACAGGATCGCGCCGCTCCAGCGCGCGAGTTTCCGCGCCGTTATTCTCGTTGTATTCCGACTCTTCATGGCTTGTTCTCCCTGTTGCTCTATGGATTCACGGGCACATGCCGGATGGCGCCGCCGCCGTGGATGTCGATCATCCGTGTATGGCGCCGCGCGGCCAGATCGCCGATGATTTTTTCGATTTCCTCGAAGGTCACGCGGGGCAACTCGCCCGCGGGGATGCTCTCGATATCACCTTCCCCGCGCAGGACCGCCGCCATATCCCCGTGTTCCTGGGCAAACATGAGCAGCTGGGCTTCCGACAATGTAACCGACAGGGTCAGATCGCCGCCGCCGCGGATGCCGGCCCGCTGACGATCGCCGAAGAAGTCGCCGACCGCGACCACGGGGATGTTCTGGAGCAGGACGACATTGATCATCTCCGCGCCTCGTTGCAGGGTCCCGCCGCCGGCCAGGGCCTGCGGCGACGGCGGCACGGGGAAGGACGCGATGATGTCCACGCGGTCGTTGGGCCGGATCAGCGTGGTCGAAATGCCCTTGCGCAGCGGCACGGTAAACGCCCGTTCGCCGCCGGAGATCAGCGCGGAAAAACCGGCGGGCGCGTCCGTCTCCAGGTCCGGCCACAGGATGATCTGGTTGCGGGCCAGCGCGACCGCGACGCGGCGTCCGAGGATCAGGTTGACGTCCCCGCGGCCGATCGCCTGGCGGGCGGCAAACTGACGGGGCACCTCGCGGGTGGTCAGCAGGTCCGAGGTCAATTCGCGGCCCGCGGCTATGGCCGACCGGGCCGCGATCAGCGAAACGGTATCGGCGTCCGCCGGCTCCTTTCCGCCGTCCGCCATACGCAGGACCAGCACGGCCCCGGCCACCAGCACCCCCAGCGCAACCAAAATGGGCATAGCTTTTTTCACAAACCGCTCCTCTCTCCCGGGACACGCAGATCCGTGTCGCGCATTCCTCGTGTAGACCCGACAAATTGTTGTAGGTGAATTATTCGGCCAGGGCGCCGTCCTGGAACGTGCCCATGTCATACTCCTCGGACCACTTGTCGCCGACGGTGTCTTCCGCCGCCTGTTCCTCGCCGCGCAGACTGGAAGCCAGGCGCGAGACGGTTTCCTTGATCTGGGTGCCGAACAATCCGAACACGACGATCGAGGCGATGGCGATGACGGCGATGATGATGATATACTCGGTCATGCCCTGCCCCGATTTCGAGTTCATCCTCTGCATGCTCTTGCTCTGCATCTTCCTGCTCCTCTCTGCTTCTGGTTGCGTACGCATTCTTCCGACACTCCACTTCAGCGACCGACGCGCGGGCGAGCCTTCTCCTTGCGGATTTCCTCCGATTCCGACCAGATGATCTCGCCGGACCGGCGGTCGCGCAGGTTCAGCGACACCATGTAATAGCGGTCGATCACACGCTCGCCGCGATCCCGCATCTCGAAAATCTGACCGTAGAGGTACCAGTCGGCCGTTTCCTGTGTGCCGCCGGTGAACGCCTTGTCGGGATCCACCAGACCCGACTGGTCCTGGTAGACCATGTCCAGGTCCACGCCCATCTGCGACCGGTCCACGAAACGGAAACGCTGGGACCGGAGCAGTTTGGTCCGCATCGAATGCGTCAGCATGCGCGTATCCACATGCGTGGCGGTCGCGTTACCCAGTTCCGCCAGGTCCAGGATCGGGCGTTCGTCCGATGTCAGGGCGATGATCGCCGGGTCGGACAACAGGGAATCGACCATCGTATCGACCGTCCGGCGCGCGTCGTCCGAATCGAATTCGAGGGACAGCGGCCGTTCGCGGTCGAGCGGACGGTGTGCAACGCCCGTGGATGCGCAACCCAGGGTCCATACCATCGCCAACCCCAGCAACAAACCATTCAGGATGTAGAAATACTTCTTCATGGAACGACCTCACATTCCCGCCTTGATAGGACGTAGTTTCTTGATCCGAATCTTGAATTCCTGCGCGGACGGATTCGGAGCGCCGCTGGACACCGTGACGGCGTCGCGACCACCGATGATCAGGTTATGGTAGGGCTGTCCCTTCGCGGCAATCTCCCGGCCGGTTTTGTCGTACCAGCTGAACCGGTACTGAATTTCCAGGGAACGGTCCCGGTTTGAGCGGAGCGTCGCCGTACCGCGGGCCAGGTCGCCAACTTCATCGTAATCGACCGACACCACGGATATCTGGTGCGCCAGGGTGGAATCATGCACGATCAAGTAGGGATCGGCATAGGACGCCGCGCCGGCCTGCACGCCGATCGAATGACAACCGGTCCCCGCCGACACACACAGCGTCAAACCCAACGCCACGTTACACACGGCCATTCTCAAATTTGAACCTCCTCCGCTGGCTTTCATTATGAACCTCTCATTCCTTATTAATCAATCTTATCCTCGACCCCGATCTCTCAGCCGTCATTCCAACGGACGGCCTTGCATAAACTGATCTACGCGCTCCACGTTCATTTCCTGCACTCGGCCCTTGGATTTCCCCGCTGGGCTGACGACCGGCGCGTCAAAACGGGGGGCGCCGACTATGCTACGCGGTGAAGAATAGATGGTCACAGATCCTGGACGAGACAGGGGAGCGGGAAAGGCAGCCGTGCCGCCCCGGTCGCCCGATCACCAGACCA
>CAYRPR010000372.1:0-3038 GCA_964425945.1 uncultured Verrucomicrobiota bacterium
CTGATCTTCTTCATGGTTACGGCGGTGTTCGTCGAGGAAACCGGCGTGGAAATCCAGCGGCCGACCGCGATCAGCGCCGAGGATCTGGAAAAGAGCAGCATCCTGCTGGCCGTGACGGCCGATGGCGAGGTGCATTTCGATGGACGCGTCGTGCCGCCCAACAGCATCCGCGGCCTGATCGCGCGGCTGATCCGCGATCGCGAACGGCCGGTCATCATCCTGGCCGACGAACAGAGCCGGAGCGGCGTGCTGGTCCAGGTCATTGATGAGTGCAAACTGGCGGGCGCGCAACAGGTCAGCATCGCCGCCGCGCGGGAGACCACTCGATAGTGAACACAAGGAATCCAATCAACGAATACGGCGAGATGCCTTGGGACGCGCCGCGGCTCCTCTACGCCGCAGGCTTGACCGCGTTGATCTTTCTGCTGATTCCGTTGACCCACTATTTCGGACAAACGTCTCCGGAACGATTGTTGACTCTGCATCCCGCCGAAACCGTCAGGCCGCCGCCTCCTCCGCCTTTCACGCCGGAACCGGCGCCGGCGCCGCCGACCCCGCGCGAAACGGTGCAACTGGAAATGCCCGCGCAAGCCCCGCGGGTCGAACCCATGAATCTCCAACCGACCATGAATCTCTCCCTCCCCTCGTTCGGTGACGGCCCCGCCTGGGCATTCTCCGTCATCGAGCCGGGACGGGGCGACGCGGTGTACTCGCTGGCGGATATGGATGAGCCGCCGCGCGCGCTGGTGCAGATCCCGCCGATGTACCCGCCGTCCGCGCGTCAGGCGGGATTGGAAGGCGAAGTGCGCCTGGTGTTCGTCATCACGCGGGACGGAACCGTGACGGATGTGGAGGTCTTGTCCTCGACGCCGGGAACGCTGTTCCATGCCGCCGCGGTGCAGGCGGTGCGGCAGTGGCGATTCGAGCCCGCCAAACGCGGAGGCGAACCCGCCGCCGTGCGGGTCGAAGTGCCCGTTCAATTCAAACTGGAACGATAAGATGATCCGATGGAGTACAGTCATCGCGATGTGCGCGTCGGTCGCGTGGGGGGGCGGCGAGCCGCAGGTCACGCGACAGGAAAACGACCTGTTGCGCGAGGTGTCGGCCATTGCCGCCACCAACACCGCGCACGCGATAAGGCGGCTGGAGCCGGCCGTGACGGACAAGAGCAGTGCCGCGCTGGATTACACGCTCGGCAATCTGCGCATGACCGCGGAGGATGCTTCCGGCGCCGAACGGGCCTATCGCGCGGCCGTCGACAAAGCACCCGTGTTCACGGCCGCGCACGAGGGGCTGGCGCGCGCGTTGACCCTGCAAGGCCGGATGGAAGAAGCGGAAGCCACGCTCCGGTCGTGGGCCCTGCGCGACGATGCCACGCTCGATCTGTTGCTCCTGTACGGTTACACCCTCGTGCAGCAGAACAAGCTGGTCACCGCCGAAACGGTTTTTCGCCGCGCGGTCTGGATAAGCGGGGAATCCGTTGACGCCCTGCGCGGCCTGGCGTTCGGCCTGTTCCATCAGCGCCGCTACGCGGAAAGCGCCGCGCTGATGCGCGAACTCGTCGAGCGCGCCCCCGGCGACGCCGTACACTGGGCGCATCTGGCCGACGCGCTCATCGCGCAACAGCGCGCGGACGAAGCCATCGTGCACCTGGAATCGGCGCGCCGGCTGGAATTGGCCTCGGCGTCCATGCTGCTCCTGCTCGGAGATCTGTACCTGAACGCGGGCCAACCGATGGCGGCCGAACGCTATCACGAAGCCCTGGCGAAGGAGGAGGCCGAAACCCATCACCGATTGAAGGCCGCGGAAGCGTTTCTCATTCTAAATGACGCGGATTCGGCGGCCTCGGCCATCGCATCGATCGAGCGCGCGGGTCTGTCCCCCGCGGATCGGGCGCGTGTGCATCGGCTGGAAGCCGATATCCTGCGCCTGAATGAACAGTGGGCGAACGCCGCGCGCTCCTATGAGCAGTTGCTGGAGCAGACGCCGACGGATGGGCAGGCCATGTTGTTGCTCGGCGATACCTATCGCGGACTCAAGCGGGATGCCGATGCCCTGCTCTGGTACGAGCGTGCCGCGCGCGTCCGGGGCGCGGAGGCGGACGCCTGGCAGCGCATCGCCGGGTTGCATCTGGACGCGAGGGACTATGACAAGACCGCGCACGCCTTGGAGCAATCACTCGTCGTTCGTCCTTCGCCGCAGCTTGATCAGTTTCTCCAGCAGGTCCGCCGCCTGCAGGCCTTGCAGGACGACGCATACCCGTAGACAGTCACCATGCAGGTAGGGCGAACCCTCCGGGTGAGCCGCGAACGCGACTGGACGATTGGATGAACGATGTCCGGCGCAGGCTCTTTCCGGTTTCCCGGCTCACCCGGAGGGTTCGCCCTACCCAGACACATTCGGCTTTCCTATTTCCATCCGGCATTCTATTCTTCCGTCGCTTATGCAATTACAACCGCATAGTGATCAGTTGGACGTGTCGGTTGTCCTGCCCGTGTACAATGAGCGGGAGAATCTCGAACCGCTGATCGCCGAGATCGCCTCCGCGCTTGAATCGATCCCCAAACGTTTCGAAATCATCGCAGTGGACGACAGGAGCTCGGACGGAAGCCTGGACGCGTTGCGCGATCTGGAGAAAGAACGATCCTACGTACGCGCGCTGGCGCATCGCGCCAACTTCGGACAAAGCGCCGCGCTGGCCACGGGATTCGCCCACGCGCGGGGCAACGTGGTCATCACGCTCGACGCCGACCGCCAGAATGATCCGGCGGCCATTCCGCTCCTGCTGAAGACGATGAAGAACGACATTGATGCCGTCTGCGGGATACGGATGGGTCGTCAGGATACCTGGGTGCGGAAGATATCATCGAAGATCGCCAACCGGTTCCGCAACTGGGTGACGGGCGATCGGATCAGCGATGCGGGATGCACCTTCCGCGCGATTCGGCGCGAGGCCCTGCGCGATCTGCCGGTGTTCAACGGCCTGCATAGCTTACTTCCCACCCTGCTCCGTTACCAGGGGTACACGGTCATCGAAA
>CAYRPR010000373.1:0-3028 GCA_964425945.1 uncultured Verrucomicrobiota bacterium
CCTTGAACGATTCCACCAATCCATGCGGCAATTTGCGGATGAACCCGACCGTGTCGGTCAACAGGACCGACTGATGATTCGGCAAACGAATCTGTCGCGTGGTCGGATCCAGCGTGGCGAACAACTGGTCATATACGCGGACCTGCGACCCGGACAGCGCATTGAGAAGCGTCGACTTGCCGGCGTTCGTATACCCGACGAGCGACGCAAGCGCCCAGCCGTGACGGCGTCGACCGCGTCGCAGCTCGTGTCGATGCCGCCGGACCTGCTCCAGTTCCCTCTTCAATCGGGCCATGCGCTCTTCGATACGCCGGCGGTCGGTTTCCAACTGGGTCTCGCCCGGACCGCGCAGACCGATGCCGCCTTTCTGGCGTTCGAGGTGCGTCCACATGCGCCGCAGGCGGGGCAACAGGTAATCCAATTGCGCCAGTTCGATCTGCAAGGCGCCTTCCTTCGTATGCGCGTGCTGGGCGAAGATATCGAGGATCATCTGGGTCCGGTCGATGACCTTGACCTTGAAATCGTTTTCGAGGTTGCGGCCCTGCGCCGGCGACAGATCCTCATCGAACACCACCAGCGTGGGGCGATGTTCCTCGATCCACGCTGCGATCTCGCGGGCCTTGCCCTTCCCGATGTAATGGCTGGACGTCGGCTTGTCCTGTTTGGAGATCAACCGTTCCATGACCACGGCCCCGGCCGTGGCGGCCAGTTGAGCCAGTTCGTCCAGGGAGTCTTCGACGTGCCACTTTTGATCGGTGCGGTTGTGGACGCCCACGAGCAGGGCCTGTTCCGGCTCGAGGCGTTTAGATGACGACAGGGGTCGGTCCATGAACGCTCCAGTGGGTTCGTATGCGCGATGCGAGATCTGAAACGGAGGGGGACGGCGTGACGTCGATCCAGTCCACACGCGCCTGGTGCCGGAACCACGTCATTTGCTTCTTGGCCAGACGGCGCGTGCGGACGATCGTCCGTTCCATGGCGTCCTGGAGTGAAAGTTGTCCCCGAAGATGAGCGCGGGCTTCCCGGTATCCGATGGCCTGCAGGGCGGTGCGGGATAATGCCGTATAGCTCTGATCCAGCATAGTTACTTCATCAAGCAACCCGGCTTCATACATGCGTCTCACTCGTTCCTTAATCCTATTATACAACATATCGGCCGGCCTGTTCAAGCCGGTCAGGACGGGCGGCGGACGAACCGCCCATTCGGCCCCGGTGGGTCGACCGGCCCGTGCCTGCTCAAGCAGACGGATCAGCCGTCTCGGATTACGCGGATCATCCAACCGGCTATAGCGGTCGGGATCGGCCTGGCGACAGCGTATTTGCAGCGCTTCCACCCCTTCGTCGGCCAATAGCCGCTCGGCCATCCGGCGAATGGCCTCGTCGGCCGGCGGCAGCTCATCCAGTCCCTGGGTCAGGCACTTGATGTACAGACCCGACCCGCCCACGATGTAGAGCGGCCGGCCCTGTTGCCGCGCCATGGCAACGGCCTCGCGCGCGTGCCGCACATAGTCCCCGACGCTGAAGGTTTGATCGGGCTCCACGAGGTCGATGCCGAAGTAACGGACCCGTCCGCGCTCGGACGCGGTCGGTTTGGCCGTGCCGATGTCCATCCCCCGGTAGACGAGCATGGCGTCCGCGGAAAGGATCCACGCCCCTTCCTCCTCGGCGAGCCGTTGAGCCACCGCGCTTTTCCCCGCGGCGGTGGGTCCGACCAGAAACCGCGCGCGGAATCCGGCGGCGTTATCCGGCTGTGGGTTCGGAGACATTCGTCCGTTTGACGGAACCCTTCTGATCGTGGAGCGGATGACGCGACAACCAGAGCGAGGAGACGATGTAAATGCCCACGCCTACGCAGATGGAGGAATCCGCCACGTTGAACACCGGCCAATGATGCCCCGCCACATGGAAGTCCAGGAAATCGATCACGTATCCATGGCGCAGTCGATCGATCAGGTTGCCGATAATGCCTCCGACCATCAGCCCCAGCGCCAGACGATGCTCCCATGTGTCACTCAGGAACGAGCGGCGGAAAATAACCATCACCGTCAACATCACCACCGACAGCACCATCAGCACGGTGTTGTAATTGCCGAACAGGCCCCAGGCCGCGCCGGAATTCCGCAGGTAGGTCAGATTGAAGAAGCCCGGGATGACGACAATGGATTCCTCGAGGGCAAACCGGTTCTGGACGACCACCTTGGTGATCTGATCCAGGATCGTAATGACGATGGCTACGATAAGTGAAAGCATGCCAAGCGCTGTTCAGTTTCCGCGGCGTCAGCGTATCAGCCCGAATGGGACAGGGTCGGGCCGAAGGGGCGATACCGCGTTTTGCCCCGTTCCATCTCCGACTGGGCCGCTACGGAATACCGCGCGTACGGTATGATCTTGAGCCGCTCGCGTTCGATCGGGTCGCCGCTCAATTCGCAGACACCGTATTTGCCCGTGTCGATGCGGCGGATGGCCTCGTCGATCTCATACAGGATATCCTGCTCGGAGCTGACCAGATTCAGTGCAAACTCGCGATCGAAATTGTCCGTGCCCTGGTCGGCCATATGAATGCTGTATCCGGAAAGATCGCCGGAGGCGTCACGCTGGGACCGGTTCAAGTTGTCGCCCGACAGGAAGGATATATCGTCCACCACTTTATCGCGAATATTCAGCAGCAATTGGCGAAACTGCGCCTTTTCCTTTTTCGAAAGCGGTTTTTCCTTCTTGCGGTTCTTCTTCGCCTTGACCAACGCGGCCTTCCGGATCGGGGGGAGAAGTGTACCCGTGGGCGGGGCCTTCAGTTTCGGCATGACGAAGCTCTCCACCTTCTTCCGGGCGGCGGGGGGCTTGGGGGTGACGGCCGGCTTCACGGGCGCGGCCGCCGGCTTGCGCGTCGTTGAAGCGACCTTCTTCCGGGGAGCCGCCTTTTTCTTTGCGGGCGCTTTCCCGGCCTTCTTCGCCCGCTTCGTAGCGGGTTTCCGGACCTTGGCCGGTTGCTTCCTGGTCTTTTTCCCGGCCTTGGCCTTCGTCTTCGTTT
>CAYRPR010000374.1:0-1669 GCA_964425945.1 uncultured Verrucomicrobiota bacterium
TCTGGAGGGGGATGCAGTCGACGGGACAGACGTCGGCGCAGGCGCCGCAACGGATGCATTGTTCGTTCGTTATCACGAGTTCCATATAGCCTCGATTTTTAATCGCCTCGCAATAACCTGATCCGAGACCCCAAACGGTCCTGAAACAGAAATGGCATGCGCAATGTATTCGAGCGCGGCCTGACCCGTCTTGTCCCATTGATCAAATCCCGCCGCTTTCGCAATGGTAACCTTCGCTTCATATTCCGCCTTCAATACATCCGGCGGGACGAGTAGTCGGCCGGCAAATTCGTAAGCATGTTGCTCGATCCAACTGTATTCATCGTCTGGCATTGACTGATAGGATTGGATCCAATCCTCGACTGTTTCATGTCCAATCTTTGCGTACACTTCCGGATGCAGCACTTTGTGAGCCACTTCATGCGCCAAGGAGTACCTCATACGAGAAAGCATCCGATCATCCATATACATATCGCGATCCACCACAATCGTGCTCATGTCCCCGAGAAGCAACGCATCCACATCCGCTGCTTCCCGGAGACTGGGGACGGTACGGACATCCATATCGAGATCAAACTCAATCACTGAATGGATGTCCACCGGCAGTGGTTTATCCCTCCAATATTGCCGTCGGAATTGGTCGGCTTCCGCCTGAACTTTTGCCTTCGGTATATATGGCGCTTTGAATTTCGATAAGTCCGCCAATGCTCTACCTCAACTTTTCCCAAGTTTTTCCACAAGCGCGCGCATTTCTGCTTCCGTGGGCTTCTGTCCGCGCAAGGTTCGGAAGAATACGGGAAGCTTCTTCACCAATTCCTCGTCATCCATGAGGTCCCGAGGCACCATGCCGCAGTCCGCCGCAGCGGCGTCGAAGAACCGATACCAGTCATCCGAACCTTCTTCGATCGCCAGCGCGCGCGCATAACGTTCGAGAATCTCGTTATCCTGCGGAGGCGGCCACACGCCCCGTTCAATCTTGCTGATATTCCCCGGATCAGCCTCCGCGCGCCGACAAAATTCCCGCAGTGTCACCCGTTTCTCCGCCCTTAGCTCTCTCAACAATGCCCCAAAGGCCGCACCACTTTGAGTTTCCGCCATGACTGTTCCCCTTTTTTATCTGTTGTAATAATACTACAACATTTGTTGTATGTCAAATACAACAACAAGGCGTTGCGTATTATGCTGATTGATAAAGTGTTGCAGGCCATTGCCGCCTGTCGCGGCGCTGAGGCCGCTCCCACTTTTCTGTATTCGTGTCCTCAGAGCTCGGATGATTTGACGGTTTGGAGGGATACTTTCTGGAGGGGGATGCAGTCGACGGGACAGACGTCGGCGCAGGCGCCGCAACGGATACATTCGTTCTGGTCGATGTAGAGCATGTTGTAGTCCGAGGGTCCCGTGGATTCATTGTAGCCGGCGATCCGGCCATCCTCGGCAATCACCAGCGAACTGACCTTGACGATGCATTTCTCGACCGGCTTGACCTTCAAACACCGGTCGCAATAAATGCACAGATCATTATCGATCTCGTACTTGTAGTGGCACAGATAACACCGGCTGGCTTCGACGGGTGACGCGCTCTCGCTCAATCCCGTTTCCACCTCGTCAATGATCCCCCGCTTGTCCAATGGCAGGGTCGGCATGGGCTGGCGCGGAATGGCGTCCATCT
>CAYRPR010000374.1:1679-3026 GCA_964425945.1 uncultured Verrucomicrobiota bacterium
ACGGCCGGTGGATTGGGCATCCTCGATCACCGCGACATCCGCCCATCGCTCCTCGCCCATCAGGAAGGTATCCACCATGCGCGCACATTTTTTCGCATGGCCGATGGCGTCAATCAGCGATATCGCGCCCAAGGCAAAATCGCCGGCCACGAACAGTTTCTCCCGCGCGGTCTGCTGGGATGAACCGGTCTTAAACCGCCCCTTTTCCAAGACTTCATCCGCCAGCGCCTTGTCGAGCCAGGACAAGTCCTGTACCTGCCCGGTGCCGAGAAGAACCGTATCGGCGTCGACGATGAATTCGCCTCCCTCAATAGGTACAGGACGACGCCGGCCGGACTCATCTGGCTCACCCAGCATCGTAGTCGCGAGCCGCACGCGCTCGACCCGTCCGCCGGACCCTTCGAAAGCGATGGGAGCGACCATGGTCTCGAACGCGATCCCCTCGTGTTTCATCTCCTCGATCTCATAGCCGGTGATGTACATCTCTTCCGCCGACCGGCGGTAATATACGCTCACGGCTTCGGCCCCGAGACGTTGGGCGGTACGGGCGCAATCCACGGCGGTGAACCCGCCGCCGATCACCACCACCCGTTTGCCTATCTCGCCCTTATGCGTCTCGTTTACTTCCTGCAGGAAACCCAAGCCATGCCGCACGCCCTGCAGATCAATGCCCGGCAGATCGGGGATGTAGGGCTTGTGCGTACCCGCGGCCATGATCACGGCGTCGCAGTCATTGATAAGATTTATCAATTTGATATCCCGCCCGATTTCGACGCCGCACCGGATCTCCACGCCGAGTAAACCAATCTGCTCGATCTCCAGATCGACAATATCGCGCGGGAGGCGGAACGGAGGGATCCCCTGCTCCATCATCCCGCCGGGCTTGGCGTGCTTCTCGAAAACAACACAATGATGTCCCCACAGCGTCAATTCCCGCGCCGCGGCCAGACCGGCCACACCGCCGCCGACCACCGCGACACGTTTGCCGGTTTTCGGAAACAGCGGGTCCAGGACAACCGGCTTCTTCCGCTTGAGGAAATCGGCGGCGGATCGTTTGGAGAAGCAGATGGCGACCGGTTCGCCCAGTCCTTCCCACCCATGTCGACAGGCCGGTTCGCACGGCCGGGTGCATACCCGCCCCAGCACGGCCGGAAATACGTTATCCCGCAGGTTGATCAGGTAGGCCGCCTCGAAATCGCGATGGGCAATGGCGTCGAGATAACCGGGAATGTCCGTCCCGGCCGGACAGGCGGCCTGGCAGGGGATGTTCTTTTTCAGCCAGTCCATGTCCTTCGGCGCGCGCGCGATCCCGAGCGATCGGGACAGGGCGGCCTCTTGGGGGAGCGG
>CAYRPR010000375.1:0-3021 GCA_964425945.1 uncultured Verrucomicrobiota bacterium
ATGATTTTATCCCGCCGAAGATTCATGCCGGCGGATTGCGCTATCACGGCATGTCGCCACTGGTCAGTCACGTGTACAAACTCGGCTTGTGCGAAGCGGTTTCGTATCGCCAATCGAAGATATTCGAGAGCGCCCTGCTCTTTGCCCAGACGGAGGGATTGATCCCGGCGCCTGAACCGTCGCACGCGCTGGCGGCGGCGCTCGCCGAGGCGATCCAGGCGCGCGAGGAAGGCAGGAAGAAGGTGATCCTGTTCAACCTGTGCGGCCACGGCCTGCTGGATATGTCGGCGATGGAGGCCTATCAGTCCGGCTCGTTGGCGGACGATTGATGAAGAATGGTGTCTCCTCGATGTTTTGTGTGGATAGATCGTAGGTCCGAAATCCGTTCGGACCCGAGCCTGAATGGAGCAAGAAGAGCCCATGCGGGCACGCTTTGCGCCTACTCGGGCGCATGGTCCCAATCGGAGTTGGGACCTACGGGAAGGCCACAAAGCGATAAGTCCATATCAACTGTGGCACGCACCCACACAAAACAGCGAAGAGCCAGAATGGTTGATGGGAAATGAGAAATGAAGAGGGCGGATCTCCAGCGCTATTTTTTTTCGAGGGGCGTTTGCTTCGAGTGCACGCAATGCGGGCAGTGTTGCACCGGGGCGCCGGGTCACGTCTGGGTGAACGATGAGGAGGTGGATCGCCTGGCCGCCCTGCTCGGACTCGCGCGCGGCGTGTTTCTACGGCGTTATACCCGCCTCGTCGGCCGGCGCCGGAGCTTGAAAGAGCGGCCGGATGGAAGCTGTGTCTTTTTCAAAGACCGATGCACGGTGTACGAGGCGCGGCCGGGTCAATGCCGCACGTATCCGTTCTGGTTCGAGAATCTCCGCTCCCGCGCAGCATGGGAGCAAACGAAAGAGGAATGTCCGGGCATCGGGCGCGGCCGCCGCTTCACCAAGGAAGAGATCCTCGACTGCATCCATGAGGACATGAGGGAATCTCGAATTTCGAATATCGAAATACGAAACAATTCCGAATAATCGAATGACAGAAATACGAAGCAACCGGCGACGCGTCACTCAACAGGCCGTTTTGAATTTTGAACATTCGTGTTTCTTGTTTGTTTCGAATTTTCCGCCAGAGGCGGATCTGCCTATGGCATGACGGAATTCGAATTTCGAATTTTACAGATTCGCTCCGATCTATGGCGGGATATGCGGGTTACTGGTGTATGGAAGGTCGTCCCTATCTGTAGTACGGGTTTATCCCGGCGGAGTGGTCGGTTGCGTCGATGATTTCGCGCACGTTCGGCGCGACTTCGCGGATGGCGGACTCGACGCCGTGCCGCATGGTAGCCTGGGACGCGGCGCAACCCTGGCATCCCCCGCCCATTTCCAGATACACATCGCGGTCCTCGACCTTGACGAGCTTGACGAATCCGCCGTGCGACGCAAGGGCGGGATTGATGTGCTGTTCGAGCAACTGTTCGACGATATCCGCGATGTCCCCGCCCGGATCCTGCTGTACCGCCTCGATGGCGGCCTGGGATACCGCCGGCTGGGCGGACGTCACGGCCGACTTGATGGCCGGTAGAATGAATTTGGCCAGTTCGGGCCACGGCGTGGGGATGTTCTTGGACATCGTGATGCTGGAGCCGGAGACCTTGATGCGCGTGATGCCGTCAATGGCGAACAGGGAATCGGCCAGCGGCGAACCCAGGGATTCGTCCTTGCTGTTGAAAATGACGGTCCATCCGTCCAGCAGAGGCCGGTTGACCATGAATTTGCACATGTTGGGATCGGGCAACAGTTCGCCCGTCACTTTGATCTGGTCTGCTACTTCGGTCATAGGAACAATCCTTCGTTAATACGGCGCCGACGGAGCGGCGCCCTCCATGCCCACCGCAGGCCCTTACGCGACTGGACCGGAACAATATACCGCTTCATGAAGGATCATCAAGTGATAGATGTTCTCGCTCGGAACCCACCCCTGCCCCGCCCATGGAGGGGAGATTAGAACCCGTCTCGAATTCGGCTCACCCGGCCGAGCCGTAAACCATTTTGGGGTAGCTTCTACATCCCATGCCGCAACGCGGCATCCTGGAGTGCGCGGGCTTGACCGCGCTTTCCCGCATGGGGGCGGCGCTTTGCGATATGAAGATTGCCTTGATCGTCCCTGATGAATGGGCAAAAGTGTGACGGTTTCACCACAAAGAGGAGTCGGCTCGGATGCAGGATAAAGAAGTTTCTGTTGGGTCGGAAAGCGTATCGTTGATCTCATTGATCTTTCTAGCCGCGCGCGCCGTGATTGGCGGCGTGCTGATGGGGCTGGCCAACCTGGTGCCGGGGATCAGCGGCGGGACGATGCTTCTGGCGTCGGGCGTCTATCCGCAGTTCATTAACGCGATTGCGGAGCTTACGACATTCAAGTTCCGGTTGACGTCGTTGATCGTGCTGGGGGCGGTGGTCGCGGCTGCGGGTCTGGCGATTCTCCTTTTGGCCGGCGTGGTGAAAGCGCTGGTGGTCGATCATCGCTGGGTCATGTACAGCCTCTTCATCGGGCTCACCCTGGGCGGGTTGCCGGTGGTGTGGGCGATGGCAAAACCCGCGGCGCGAGCGACCTGGCTCGGCGCGGTGGCCGGATTCCTGGCCATGGGCGCGCTCGCCCTGTTGCAACAGAAAGGCGTCACGGCGTCGGGCGAAGGGGCGACAGGAATCTTTCTGCTTTTCCTGGCGGGGCTCTTCGCGGCCAGCGCGATGATCCTGCCGGGTGTCAGCGGCGGCTATCTCCTGCTGGTCCTGGGCCAGTATGTGCCGATCCTGACCGGTATCGATCGGTTCAAGACCGGACTGCAGGAGCGCAGTATGGACATCATCCTGAGCGTGGGATTGCAGGTCGTACTTCCTGTCGGATTGGGCGTTGTGATCGGCGTCGTCGCGGTCAGCAATCTCCTGCGTTACCTGTTGAACCGCCACGGCAAGGCGACGCTGGGCGTATTGCTGGGCTTGTTACTCGGCGCGGTGATCGGAC
>CAYRPR010000376.1:0-3016 GCA_964425945.1 uncultured Verrucomicrobiota bacterium
TGCGCGAGACACTGTTTTTCACCCGCGAACTGAGCGATCTGCTGGCCTCCGGCATGACGCTCGGCAACGCGCTGAACACGCTGGCCGCTCGCGAAACGGGCAAGGCCCAGGACGTCATCATCCCGCAACTGCGCGATGAAATCATTCAGGGTGCGAGTTTGTCGGACGCGCTGGGCAAACGGCCTGAAACATTTTCGAATCTGTATGTCAGCATGGTGCGCGCGGGTGAGGCCAGCGGTTCGCTGGCCGAAGTGCTCGAGCGTCTGTGCCGCCATTACGAGCGCGTGCAGGAAGCGCGCGAAAAGATCCTGATGGCGCTGGTCTATCCCGGATTCGTACTCACGGCCGGGCTCGGGACCATTCTCTTCATCGTGATCTTCGTGGTGCCGCGCTTCTCGGCGATCTTCAATGAGCTGGGCAGTACGCTCCCGCTGCCGACCCAGATCCTGATCGGCATCAGCGCGATCCTGATGAAATACGGCTGGGCGATTGTTATCGCGCTCATGGTCGGGATCATACTGCTTAAGCGATATCTCGCCACGGCCGCCGGGCAAGTGGCGTGGCATCGCCTGCAGTTGCGGTTGCCGATCATACACGGAATCGTGGAAGCCAATGCCTTCTCGCAGTTCGCCCGCACGCTGGGCGCTCTGTTGACGAATGGCGTTCCGGTACTGGACGCCCTGTCGATCGTGGAGGATACCGTCGGCAACAGCGTGATCACCCGCGAGATCAGCCTGGCCCGGAGCCGGGTAACGGACGGCGCCACCATCTCCCGCCCGCTGGCCGAGGGGCAGATTTTTCCCCGGATGCTCACGGACATGCTGGCCGTCGGCGAGGAAACCGGCGACATGAGCGGCGCCCTGAACCACATCGCCAACCGCTACGAATACGAGCTGGACCGGAACGTCAAGCTGCTGACCTCGATTCTCGAGCCGATCCTGATCCTGGTTATTGCCGGTTTTGTGGGCTTTGTGGCCATCAGCATGCTGTTGGCGGTGTTTGATCTGACGAGCGGATTGAGTGTATAGTAGGACAGTGATTATTGGAGGCGGCTAGTATGGAAAAGATAATGCGTAGAATGAGGGCGCAGAGCCGGTCGGGTTTTACCCTGATCGAAATCCTGCTGGTGGTTGTGATTATCGGCATCCTGGTCGGCGTGGCCATCCCGCGCCTCGGCGGACGCGTGCGTCAGGCGGAAGTGGCGCGCGCGCGGGCGGACATCCAGAATATCGGCGTGGCCCTGCGCCTGTACGAGCTGGACAACGGCGAGTACCCCTCGTCCCTCGAAGGCCTGGTCAACAATCCCGGCGCGCGCAACTGGAATGGTCCGTACCTGGATTCCGGCATCCCGAAGGATCCATGGGGACAGGATTACGTCTATGCGCGCCAGCAGAACAGCTACTCGCTCAAATCCGCCGGACCGCCGGGCTCGGAAGGCGGAGAAATCACCAATTGATGAGCAGTCACGCGGCGGGTGACCTCAAACCATCCGGCGATGGGGCGTGACGCTTCATCGCCTCGATTGCTTTCCGCGCAACGGACACCATCATGAAGAGTCACGCGAAAGGACGGCGCGCGGGGTTTTCCCTGCTGGAAATCATCCTCGTGGTCGCGATCATGCTGCTGGCCGCCGCGATGGCTGTCCCGTCCTTCGTCCGGTCCTTCCAAGGCGTCAAACTGCGCGATTCGGTGCGCACGGTACTGATGACCAATCGCTACGCCCGCAACATGGCCGTCCTCCAGCAGAAACAGATTGCCATCATCTACAATTCCAACAGCGGCGCGATCTCGATCGTCGGTGTATCCTCGTCGCGCGGGGCGCAGGCGCGGGACGCCTTCTTTGAGGGGCGGAGCAATCCGTCCTATTTCGAGGAGTCGGAATCCTTCGCAATCGAGGAGTTGATGAAGCGGCAATTGGCCGAGGATGTGGTCATTGCCGATTTCGCAACTGTCAGCGGCCAGGAGCATGAAGGCCAGTATTGGGTGAACTATTATCCCAGCGGGCTGTCCGACCAGTATGCCATTCGCCTGCGGGACAAGCGCGACCGGCACGCGCTGATCGAAATAGATCATCTGGCCGGCTCCGCCAAGATTACCTATGAATAAGCGATCCACACCCAAAGCACGCCGGAAGCGGGGCATGACACTCATCGAGGTCATGCTGGCGCTGGCCGTGATCGGTATCGGCATGTTCGCGCTGATCGCCGCCGCGTCGCAATGCATTTCGGTGGTGCGCGCGGCCCGGTTGTACAACCACGCCCACATGCTGATCGGGCGCGTGGATTTGATCCAGCCCATTGACAACGAGCAAATCCAGCCGGGCATCGAGCGCGGCCGGTTCGACGGCGATTTTTCGCAATACGAATGGTCGCGCGAGATCGAAATCGTCGGGGAAGAAGAGGATGGGCTCTACCAGATCGCGACGCGCGTGATCTGGTCCCGCCGCGGCAAACAGTCCTTTGAGGAGATTGTGACCTATCGCTATGTACAGCCGGAAGAATAACCGTCATACCGTCGGGATGCATAGTCGCCGCACTGAGGCGGCCCCCACATTGCGACCGCATTCCGGCTTCACCCTGCTGGAAATGCTGGTGGCGATGACCATTCTCGTCGCCGCGTTTGTCATCATCTGGTCCACGTTCTCCTCCACGCTGACCGCCTGGAAGCGGGGCACCGAGGTGTTGAGCGAGTTGCATCACGGCGACTTCGTCATGGACCAACTCGTCTCGGCTCTGCGTTCGACGGCGTTCTTCAACACCACGCCGCACCTGTACGGATTCAAGCATGAGAAAGGGAGCAGTGGCGGTTATCCCGCGGACACGATCAGCTGGGTGACGGCCAGCTCCGCGTTCATGCCGATGGAATCGTCGTTTGCGGACGGCCTGCACCGGATTGTCTTCACCATCGACGCGGCGCCCGGCGGCGATTCGGCCGTGTCCATCCGCGGTTTTTCGCACCTGTCGGACGAGGACGACGGCCGGTACGATCCCTGGTCTATCTCGAGCCGCGTCAAGGG
>CAYRPR010000377.1:0-3011 GCA_964425945.1 uncultured Verrucomicrobiota bacterium
CTCCACCGCCAGTCGAATGGCATCGCGACCCGAGTGCGCGCAACCCACGACAACCATGTCCGCGCAATCCCGGAGTTGAAGTCGGAAGAGGTCGCACAGGGTGTGCTCGTCCTCCGCAATGAGCACTCGCGTTTTCATACCCCGTCTCCAGCCGGAGTCGGCTCCTGAACAGAAGCAAGTTTGACGATGGAGTCACGATCAGTCGAGAAGGCGCGGTATCAATAATGCGGAAAGTTCGGATCATCAGATGTATCAATTGCACATTTGCTCCGGATCGCACAACATGGTCGGCACGAGCGGATGGAAAAATCGCTCGTAGGGGTGCCGTCGTGCGCTTCTTTGCCAATTGCTGCGTTATGTGTACTCGAACCGCCGCCGGGCCGTTGCGACGTCCCGCGCAATCTGCTCTTTCAGCGCCTCATGCGATTCAAACCGCTGATCGCCCCGCAGTTGCTCCAGAAAGAAAAGCTCGATTTCCTGCCCGTACAAATCCAGCGAAACGTCAAAAAAATGCGTTTCCAGGATGTACCGCTGATCCTGCCCGTGTTCCGTGGGCCGCTTGCCAATATACGCCGCGCCCGGGTAACGCCGGCCCCGGATCATCCCGTACACGACATAGACACCGGTCGGCGGTCGGGCCTCGTCCACGGGGTGAATATTCGCGGTCGGAAATCCCAGTTCCCGGCCCAGTTTCTTACCCTCCGTGACGAATCCGGACAGGCTGAACGGGCGCCCGAGCATCTCCCGCACATCGTCGAGCCGACCCGCCTCCAGCGCGTCGCGAATCCGCGTGCTGGATATGGCTTCGCCCTGCCACTCCACCGAGTCCGGAACCGTGACGCCAAATGAGTACTGGGCGGCCAGTTGACGAAGCCGTTCCGGATTCCCGCTGGCGCGGTGACCGAACCGCCAGTTCCGCCCGACCACGACTTCGCGCAAACCGCGCGCATGACGGCAAAGCTGCTCTATAAATTCCTCGGGTTCCTGGCGGGAGAACTCCTGCGAAAAAGGAAGGATCAGGCAACCGTGCAATCCTAATTCATCCAGCAGACGCAGTTTGTGCGTGGTGGAGGTCAACAACCGCGGCGCGGTATCCGGCCGCAGGACCTTGGCCGGATGCGGATCAAAGGTCAGTGCCCACGCTTCACCGTTCCAGCGGCCGGCGTGCTCGATGGCCGCTTGAATCAGTTCCTGGTGACCACGATGTACGCCGTCGAACGCGCCGATCGCCAGCGCGATCGGTGTCGTGCCGGACTCAAAATCCTCCCAATGATGGATTATCTTCATGCCCGTCGATCAGCGCCTACTTTCGACTGCCGTACTGGTTGACGGTGATGACCCGCTTCTCCAGTTCCCCGAGATCCATCTGTAGAAGCTCATCGAGCGGCCGCGCGTCCTTGACGTCGAGATCGCCGCTGGCGACGCGGCGCAACGAGGCCAGATGGGCGCCGCATCCGAGCCCATCGCCCACATCCGCGCACAGTGTGCGTACGTAGGTTCCCTTTGTGCATTCCAGGCGGAACGTCGCCTGGGGCGGCTCGAAGCTCAGCAACTGAAACCGGTACACATGCAGAAAGCGAGGTTCGCGCTCCACTTCCTTGCCCTTTCGGGCGAGTTTGTACAGCGGCACGCCGTTCTTCTTGATCGCGGATACCATGGGCGGGGTTTGCATGATGTCGCCCTCCCACTTCTTCATCTCCTCCTCGAGCCGTTCCCGGGTGACGCCGTCGATCGGCCTCTCTTCGAGCACGTTGCCGTCCACGTCGTGCGTGTCGGTCGATAGGCCCAGGTGCAGGGTCCCTTCGTAGACCTTGTCCGACCCCATGATGGAGGCGGAGAGTTTGGTGCCGCGCCCGATCAGGATGATCAGCAGGCCCGTGGCCATCGGATCGAGCGTGCCGCCGTGCCCGACCTTGCGGAACTTGAAATGACGGCGGATGCGCGCGACAACGTCGTGCGAGGTCATTCCGGACGGTTTATCGACCAGCAGGATGCCGTCGAACGGATCCTGGCGCGGGCGTCCGGCGTTTCGGTCAGGTTTGGGGCGGGGGGGTGTCGTCATGTTCATCCGGTTGTTGCTCGCGGTAATCCTCCTCCAACTGCGAAATCAGATTGAGCACGCGGTCGCCTTTCTCGATCGACTCGTCCAGTTCGAAGGTCAGCTGCGGGGTATATTTCAGTGAAAGGTGTTTGTTGATCCCCTGCTGGATCGTCGCGCGATGCCGGGCCAATTGCCCGAGCATCCTGCCGCGTTCGCCCTCGTGATCGCGGATGGATACGAGTACGCGGGCATGGCGGAGGTTGGAACTGGTGATAACCTGCGTGACGGTCACGGCGGAGAGATCGAACCCGGCCTCATTGACCAGGCGATAGATCTCGCTGGCGATCTCGCGCTTGATCAACTCGTTCACGCGCGTCATTCGACTGATGCCCATGATGAACTCCGGTGAAGGGGGAAGAAGGGTTCAGGTTTCAGTGTTCAGGAAAGACAACTTCCAATCATTGGAAACTTCCTGCCCCCTGATTTCCAATCGTTGGAACTCCTGAACACTGAACACCGAACACTATAATTCCTGTGCGACCTGCTGCACGTCAAAGAATTCGATCCGGTCGCCTTCCTGGTAATCGTTGAAGTTTTCCAGCCGGATGCCGCATTCCTGACCTTCGCGGACCTCGGCCGCGTCGTTTTGAAAGCGTTTGAGCGATGACAGGCGGCCCTCATAGACCAGGTCGCCGCCGCGCAGGATGCGCGCGCGGGCGCGGGACGTCACACGGCCATCCACGACCATGCATCCCGCCACGCGCCATTTCTTGCTGATATCGAATATCTGGCGGATCTCCGCGTGGCCCAACACCTGTTCCTTTGCGATCGGCTGGAGCAGGCCGGTCATCGCCTGCCGGATATCATCCAGCAGTTCGTAAATGATGCTGTACAGGCGGACTTCCACGCCCTCGCGTTTGGCGGTGGCGCCCGCTCCGCCGTCCTTGGCCACGTTGAAGCCGACCACGAT
>CAYRPR010000378.1:0-2974 GCA_964425945.1 uncultured Verrucomicrobiota bacterium
GGAGCGGACGTCGAGATCCTGATCGTCCTTGTCGCGGTACGCGAACAACAGGGTTCCCTTCGGCGCGAACAGGTCGGCGATCCGGACGACGGATTCGAGGTCCGATCCGCTCGCGCCGCGCACATCCATCACCACGCCAAAACATCCGTTTTCCGCGCTGTCCCGGAGCGTTTGCGCCAATTCACGACCGGATCCTTCGTAAAGACCGTTGACGTTCACATAGCACAGGTTCGCCGGCCAGGTTTCCGCGCGCTCGATCGGCGACAGGCGCCGTTCGGTTCGCGTCACGGTCACGGCGTTCGTGGTGCGGTCCGACGCCACGCGCAGCGCCAGGGATTCTGCCCCGGTCGCCCGCATCATCAGGATCAGGCGGTGCATGCCCGCGATCGCCGCGGGGATGCCGGCCACCTCGACGATCTCGTCGCCCGCCTTCACGCCCGCCTCCTCCGCGGACGATCCGGCCTCGACCGTCGCCACCCGCAATACGGCGTTGGTGCGCTGAATCACGATCCCGGTCTCGTACACGTGTCCGTCCCGCACCCGCTTCATTGCCTGCACGCGCTCCTCGTCCACCACCTCCGCCAGCGGATCGGCCACCTTCAACAACGTATCGATCACCCGCGCGCGCGCCGTGGCCGCATCGAAGAACAACCCCTGCGCGTCGAGCGTGCGGATCAATTCGCCGACGCTCTCGATCAGGGGCTTGATCGCGTCCGGCGCGGTTTCCATCGAGTCGGCGCGCGCGCCGGCGCCCGTCAGGGCCAGCGCCAGGAGGGCCGCGCACAGGCGCGTCCCGCGGTTTGAATGGAAATGGTTCTGGTTCATCATCGGTACGTCCATGGATGGCGCGCGGGCGCGGTTCAATGAATGACTTCGAACGGGATCTCGATCTGATCCATGCCCGCCACGTCGGTATGTATTTTCAGCGTTTGCCCGTTCAACTCGTCGGATGCCACGATGTTGTTAAGCTGGATGCGGTAACGGCTCGGCGCCACCGGATGCACGATGACCTGGATCGACGGGTCGGGGGCTTCCACACCGGTGATCGTGTACTCCGCCACGGAGCCGGGCTGGACCATGACGTAGCGGGTGACCGGCCGGTCGTTGCCGGCGGACACATTGATCTGGGACGGCATGAACGCGATCTCGCCCACGACATTGACGCTGATCGGAATGTCGACCGATTTCATGCGGGCGTTGTCGGTCTCCACATGCAGATGCGCCCGCAGGGCGCCCAGCGGCAAAGGCGACCGGGCGGTCAGCTTGATGCGATGCGACGAATTCACGCCGGGCGTCTCGAGCGAGGCCTCGAACCAGGGCTGATCCACGCGGATATCGGTGATCGAAAACGGGTCGGACGATTGGCCGACGATCTGCACCTCGCGTTCGGCCGCCTCGCGCGACGCCAGATTCCCGAAAAACACGTGCGGGGGATAGAACGTCAAGACCGCGACCGCCTTGCCGACAATCGACGCCCGCACCTGCGGCTGGGCCGGATCGTTGCTTTCGATCGTCAGCATGCTGTTCTGCGGACCGTTGCGCCCGCGCAGATTCAGCCGGCCCGTGATCGTTCCCGACTCGCCGGGCTCGATGACGTGGTGCGATATGTGCGCGACGGTACAGCCGCACGATGACCGCACATTGCGGATCTCGAGCGGCGCATCGCCCTCGTTGCGGACTTCGAAGGCATGTTCGACCGTCTGGCTGTTGTCCGCTTCGCCGAAGTTATAGGTCGGCTCGGGCAGGACGATCCGGGGCGTCTGTGCGCCGGCCGCGCCGGACCACAACCCGATCAGCGCGGCGCAGAGCGCGCGCCGCATGTAATTGGTGGTTTTCATGATCAGAACCTACTGGCCGACAATATAGCACCGGACGGGCAATGCACAAATGTTATTTCCCCTTGCGTTGCGGCGTCCATAACCGCAAGAGATCGCGCTTCCGGCGGCCCAGACGCATGGGAAACACGCCCTCGCGCACGTCCCGGACGTCCTCCACCGTATAGAAGGCCTTCGGGTTGTGATCCAGGACCAGACCCACCATCCGCTCGAGATCCCCCCGCGCAATCACGCTGAAGATGACCTGAACCGGACCTTCTGCGCCTTCGGCCTGGATGCTCGTACAGCCGATCTGCTCGCTCCGGAGGCGCTGGACCAGATCCGTCGCCGGCTGGTTGGTGATGATCCGCACGATCACCTTTCCAATCGCCAGGCGCTCCTCCAGCTTCATACCGGTGAACGTGCCGGCCGCGAAGCCGCCGGCGTAGGCCACGTAACAGAGCACGTTGTTCAGGTTCTGGATCACCTGACTGATGACGATGATCCAGATGAACACCTCGATGAAACCGAACAGCGACGCGTACGCCTTGGCGCCGCGCGCCAGGAACAGTACGCGCAGCGTGCCCATCGTCACGTCCGCAACGCGCGCCGTGAAAATCAACAGGGGCAGTATGGCCCACGTATACAGCGGTGTTTCCGTCAACGGCATGCCGGCAATCCCTTGTTTGATCCCCGTATCCACGTTCAGCGTGGAACGTCAAATGATCGCATGTATTCCCCCTGCTTCTACAACAGGTCGCCCGATCCCGCAAGGCCGCACGACTGTGTCGGGCTGAAGCAGGAACGGCTGAAGCCGGTACTCCAAACGCTTGAATTCGCCGCCCACGCGTAAGGAGTACCGCCTTTAGGCGGATGACCGAGTCGCCTGACACAGCCGCGCGCAAGGCCGGGACGTCCGGCAAACAGGGTTGCGCGTACTATCCCGGATAGCGTATGCTGCGCGGAGATGAAGGCTCCCACCATACCCGGCTATGAGATCCTCGACATGATCGCGGAGGGCGGCATGGCCACGATCTGGCAGGCCCGCCAGACCTCACTCGACCGGCTTGTCGCCATCAAGCTGATGAACGAAGGACTGCTGAAGGAGGCGCGCGACGTGGAACGGTTTCGCCTCGAAGCCCAGGCCACCGCCCGGATTC
>CAYRPR010000379.1:0-2974 GCA_964425945.1 uncultured Verrucomicrobiota bacterium
ACGGATGCGCCGCAAACAGCGCCGCGACCAGCGCGCTTCGCCAGACGGATCCCGTCATGCGGAACAGAACCCAGAAGAGCAGGGCGACATTGAACCCGTGCAGTAGAATGTTGGTCAGGTGATAACCGGACGGCTGTGTCCCGAACAGTTCGGTGTCGAGCATGTAGGATGCCCAGAGCAGGGGCAGCCACCAGTTCTCGTGCACGCTCGTGAAAGCCCAACGCAGGTTTTCGAACGAGAGGCCGGTCTGGACATGCGGATTTTCGCGGACGTAGCTGTAGTCGTCGAGGCGGATGAAGTCATGGTTGGTCGCGGGCCCGAAAAGGAGGAAGGCGAAAAGGGCTAGCGCCACGGCCATTCCTCGAGCGTTATTAATATGGAGACGACGTTCGGTCATGGTTGCCTGTCAGGCCGGTCCGGACATCCGATGCGACCGGGAAAGATAGAGCATCCTTGCGCGCTTGAAAAGCGTTATGCGGAAGGTTAGGACGCCGCTACGCATATTATTCTCCATGCAGGGCGCGCAACGCGGCCCGGTAGTCCGCGCGCTCCGGCGCGAGGCGTACCAGTCGCCGGAGCGTGTTCTCGGCGTCCGCCCCTTGCCCGAGCGCCAGCAGCGCGTTGGCCTTGCCCCACAAGGAGCGTTCGTAATCCGGGTCGCGCGACAGAACATCCTCGAAGCGGCTCAGGGCCTCATGGGCTCGCCCGCGGCGCAGATGGCACATGCCGGTGTTATGAAGGGTATCGATGTGGCCGGGCTGTTCGCGCAGGACGTGCGCGAAATGCCGGATGGCCTCGTCGTACCGCCCGGTCAGGGCGAAGTGCTCGCCGATCTTCATGTGCACTTGCCATTCGCGGTCCTGCACATGACGCGCCGCGGCAAGGAAATGCTCGTCGGCTTTCTCTCTCATTCCTTTCAGCCGGTACGCCGCGCCGAGTCCGACGTGCGAGGCGGTGTTGTCCGGCGTGGCGCGCAGGGCTTCAAACAGCGCAGCCATCTCCTCGTCGGTGCGACCCTGATCATGATACGCGGCGGCCAGGTTGATCCAGATCAGGTAGTTGTCGGGAATGAGGGACACGGTGCGCCGGAACAAACTTTCCGAATCCTTCCAGTAGGACAGATAATGTTGCGTGCCAACGACGCAAATCGCCACGAGCGCAAGCGCCGGGATACCCAACGCCCATTTTCGCCAGGGCCGTTCCGGCACAACGGCAGAAACGAGCCACACGACGAGCCAGAACAAGCCGATCGACGGCAGATACGTGAACCGGTCCGCATAGGCCGCGGTCGGATCGAGGCGCACGCCGCGGATCACGGGAAACAATGCGACGATGAACCACATCCATCCGACGATCAGAAACGGAAGCCGGGCTCGGAGAAAGAGAAACGCCATCGTCACCGCCAACAGGCCGGCCAGGGCGATGAGCGATATCGGCCCATTCACCACATCGTGCGCCGGATAGACGATCGCGAGATTCACCGGATACGCGATGTGAGCCAGATAGGTCCAGTAGTCGGGCGCGATGAGGCTGAGCCGGTCGAGAAGCGAAAGCGGGATGTAATCGCCGCGCGCGGTTTCGTGCGTGGACAGGTTGATGGCGATGAAAATGAACGTGAGGATCAGGAGCGGGACCTTTTCGGCCAGCAGGCGCCGCCATTCCAACCGGAATCCCGCATCCTGCGGGTGGTCCAAAGAGTCTGCACGCGCGGGCTTCGGAGCGCGGCCCGCCTGCCGAAATGCCAATATAGTCGTCGATGTCTCCGCGGCGGGCAGGCTGTGTCCGACGAAGGAGGACCAGCCGCCGTGATGGCGCCTCAGCGGCCAGTAGTCCAACAGCAAGAGAATGAACGGCAGGACGATCACGATCGCCTTCGACAGCAGACCCAGGATCATCCAGAAGGGTATCAGCCAGTACCGACGTCTCGCCGGCCGTTCGACATGCCGCACATAGGCGAGCAGGCTGGCCAGGAAGAAGAAACCGCTCAGCACGTCCTTGCGGGCGGCGATCCAGGCGACCGATTCCACGCGCAACGGGTGCGCCGCAAACAGGGCCGCGACCAGCGCGCTTCGCCAGACGGATCCCGTCATGCGGACCAGGATCCAGAAGAGCAGGGCGACGTTGAGGGCGTGGAGAAGGATATTGGTCAGGTGATAGCCGGAAGGCCCCGTGCCGTACAGTTCCGTGTCGATCATGTACGAGATCCAGAGCAGGGGCAGGTACCAGTTTTCGTGCGGCGCCGCGACGGCCCAGCGGATGTTCTCCCACGTCAGGCCCGACCGGATATGCTCGTTCTCGAACACGTAACTGCGGTCGTCGAGGTTGATGAAGTCATGGCCGGTGGCGGGGAGAAAGAGCAGGAAGGAAAACAGCGCAAGGGCGAACGCCATCGCCGGCGGTTTCCAATCATTGGAAGATTTTTTTCGCGAAGTTCCAATCATTGGAAGGTTGGGGTCGTTCATCGCCAGTGATACAGTTCCCGGAAGACCTGGGTCATGTACGCGCCGCCCCAGCGGATCACCTGCAGTTTTCGTTCGCCGCCGATGCGCGCGGGTTCGTCGGCGGGGATCTCGGCGATCTTCAGCTTGCGTTTAGCCGCGCGGACGGACAACAGCGGTTCGATGCCCAGGAAGGTTCCGAACAGCTTCTCGGGCGCGTGGCTCTCCGGTTTGTCCAGTTCGAGTTCCCAGAAGAGGTCCGTCCGGTACGCCCGGTACATCACCATCGCGTCCGTGTACGGCCGGCTCCACGAGTGCCCATGCAGAAGATTGATCGTGTGGGTGAACAACCAGTTGCCGAACGCCGTGACCGCGTCATCGTCGTCGCTCTTTGCGGGCGGCAGGTAGCGGGACGCGATGACCATGTCGTAGCCTTCCTTCATCTTCGCCACCAGGTTCGGAATCACCTCCGGGATCGAGTTGCCGTCCGGGCTGAAGGTGATCACCACGTCGCCCCGCACTTTCCTGAAACCCTC
>CAYRPR010000380.1:0-2964 GCA_964425945.1 uncultured Verrucomicrobiota bacterium
GAACGAAATCACTTCTTGGTCCTTCGCTTTGTTTTGTAGCGAACCGGACGAGGTTCGCGGACCAGGGCCAATCCTCCGGAACCGAGATTTGCGCGTATACGCCAGTCAGGATCGGCAAACGGATCGCCTTCTACGCCCAGATCGAAGGGGCCGGGTAATGACGTCTGCGCGCGGGCATCTCTGAGGGGCAGATAGGCTTGGGTGATGTATTCCGCCCCGCGACGAATGACTTCGGCCAGCGTCATTTCGCGTTCCTCGGCGACCCGCTTCAACTCCCGGTACAATTCGTCCGGCAACTGGATCTGGGTTCTGATCATGATGTATAAATTACATCTACATCATTATGATGTCAATAGCCCCATTGGCCGCACGGACTATTCCGCGTCGAAGGACGCGCTGCCGGCGCACAGTCCCCGTTTGGCGCTTTCGGCGAATTGCCAAAGTTCCGAGGCCGGGCCGGAGGGAAACGACTCCCTCATCCGGGCCACCGCCTGCTCGACGTTGAGGTTGGAGCGGTAGAGGAGCCGGAAGGCCTGCTTGATTTCGGCGCGTTCCTGCGGGGAGAAACCGGCCCGGCGGAGTCCAACCGCATTCAACCCGGATACCTCGTTCAGACTGCATCCGCGGCTGATACAGAACGGGGGCATGTCCTTCGATATGGCCGAGTTGCCTCCGAGCATGGCCAGCCGCCCGACCCGGCAGAACTGGTGCACACTGACATTGCCGCTCAGAAACGCGCGCTCCCCCACTTCGACATAGCCCGCCAGGAGCACGCCGTTTGCCAGGATCACATGGTCGCCCATGACCACGTTGTGGCCGAGATGGCTGAAGGCCATCAGGAAGCAATGATCGCCCACGACCGTCTCGCTGTCTTCCTGCGTGCCCCGGTTGATGGTGACACCCTCGCGGATAATGCAGTGCGATCCGATGCGGACACGGCTGACCACGTTCTTGAATGCCAGATCCTGAGGCGGCCCGCCGAGGATCGCTCCGGCGTGAATCTCATTGTCCGTCCCCATGGACGTGTAGGGATGAATCACGACGTGCGGACCGATGCGACACCGGTCGCCGACGATCACCTGCTCGGAAATCACCGCGTATGGACCCACGACCACATCGTGACCCAGTCGGGCGTCCGGATGTATCGTGGCGGTGGGATGGATATTCATGCGCCTAAGAGAATCGCACCAGACCGGCCTCGCGCAAGCTCAAAAAATCCGGACGGCCGTCCAGGCCGGGGCGGCCGAGAATGACATGATCCAGCACGTCGATATCGATCAGCTTCCCCGCCTCCACCAACTGGCGCGTAATGCGGATATCCTCCGCCGACGGGGTGGGATCGCCCGAGGGATGATTGTGCGCCAGGACCACCGCGGAGCAGGCGGCGCGCACCGCCTCCTTGAACACCTCGCGCGGATGCACCAGGCTTGCGTCCACGATGCCGCGCGAGATTTCGACCGGGGGCTGTTTCAGCTTGTTTCTCGAATCGAGCAGGAGCACCCAGAATACCTCCTCTTCCAACGTCCGGGCGACCTCGCGGAGAATCAGGGACACATCCTGCGGCGCGGCAATCTTGTGGTCCTCCGGCACGGATTCCATCGTCAGGCGCCGCGCCAGTTCGAGGGAGGCCTTCAGGACCTGCGCCTTGACCGGCCCCATCCCCTTGATCTTAGCGAGTTCCTTCACGGAGGCCTGTGCCATGGCGGTCAGCGATCCGTACCGGGCCAGCAGATGCTGGGCCAACTGAATGACATTCACGCCCTGCACGCCGCTCCGCAGGATGAGCGCGATCAGCACGTCATCCTCCACATGCGCCGCGCCCATTCGGTCAAACAACTCACGCGGGCGCTGACGCGACGGCACATCCCGCACACGCAACGGATGCGACTGAGTATGATATTCCGCGCGCTGTTCCCTTTCCGTCATGACGGTGTCCTCGCGGCGAGGCGATACCGTGTCCACTCCCACAGCAAGCCGGCCAGCAGCAAGCAGATAAACAGCCCGAGCGTGCCGCGATAGAGAATGCGATCCGGATCGGCAAACGGGTTGAAACCGCGCGACAGCAAGACCGTCGCGGCGAAAACAAGCGCGATCGCGCAGGAGGATATCAGGCGGTTCCATTCCCGCCAGATCAGACCGTAGAGCACGAAGCCGAGAAACGGCGCGAGTATCAGGCCCCACAGCTTGGCGATCGTGATGGGCACAAGGATGATCCATGCGACCAGGAACCAAGGCCATGATCCGGGGTTCGGAAGCAGATTGGAGAACACAAGGATGGACCCGCCGACTAGGCCCAACAGGAAGGCCAACACGCCCCCGACGGTGGTTTTCGCCGCCTCGCGATACGCCGAAAGCGGATAATCGTTCATGGCCGACTACTAGCAAAAATGGACGGCCTGATCCAGCGCTACTTTGATCTTTTCAGTACGCCGGCTCGGACTTGGCGTCCAGCAGATACGGCGCGCAGATGCCGTGGAGCCGCGTCGGCATATACGCCTCGATCACGACGGATTCATCCTCGTATTCCTCTTTCAGGACATTCGCGGCGGCATGGATCCGGGCCAGCAGTTTGCCCTCGGAAAGCGGAATGCGCACGCGAGCATACTGATTCCGGTCGCGCAGGACATCCGCCAACTCGTGCAACAACGCCTCCAGCCCCTCGCCCGTCCGCGCGGAGGCCGGCACGGAATGCGCGAGCCGATGCGCCAGGGCGCCCCACCGATGACGGCCTTCCTCGATATCGATCTTGTTCAGGATGCAGACCATCGGTTTGTTGGCGGCGCCGATTTCGTTTAACACCTGGTTCACCGCCTCGATCTGGGCGTCCACCTGCGGATGCGACGCATCGATCACATGCACCAGCAGGTCCGATTCCACCACCTCTTCCACCGTGGCCTTGAACGATTCCACCAATCCATGCGCCAATTTGCGGATGAACCCGACCGTGTCGGTAAACAGGACCGA
>CAYRPR010000381.1:0-2959 GCA_964425945.1 uncultured Verrucomicrobiota bacterium
GCCAGCATGAGCCAGCGTTTTCTGGAACAGTGCAAACAGGGCTTGCTTCAAAGCCTGGATCGATTGAATCCGTCGGATCGATTCGAGATCGTGAGTTTCCGCGAGCGAACGCGCCGGTGTTTCGATGAACTGGTGGAGATCAATCCGACAACCCGCGCGCGGGCCAACTGGTTTATTCAGGACATGCGGGCGCAGGGCGATACGGACGTGTTCGAGGGACTGCGTCCGTTGGTTTCGCTGGAGGCCGATCCGACCCGTCCGGTTATCGCGGTGCTGGTAACCGACGGTGTGCCCACCACGGGCGTGGTGGACAGTTCGGACATCATCGAGCGATTCTCGTCGGCCAATGCCGGTCGCGTATCCGTCTTCGCGCTGGGCGGCGGACCGCGCGTGAATCAGTATCTGCTGGATTTCCTGAGCTACAAGAATCGCGGCGATGTGAAGCTCGTGGCGGAGCGCAGCATGGTGCCCGACGCGCTGGCGGAGCTGGCGGTGGAACTCAGTCGGCCGGTGCTCGCCGATTTGCGGTGCCGCGTGGCCGGCGCCGCGCAGGCGGATGTCTATCCCCGCTCGCTGACGCATCTGTTCCTGGACCGGCCCCTGGTGCTGTACGGCCGCGTGCCGCGCGACAGCGGTCCGATCGCCATGCAGGTCCTGGGCCATTCGCTTGGCGACAAGAAGGACATGGTGTTCACGCTGGAACTGGCGGAGGCTCCGGCCGGCGATGCGTCCATACGGACCCTGTGGGCCTGGCAGAAAATCTATCATCTGGTCGGTGAGCATATCCGCTCCCGGGACCGCGCCATCCTGAATGAAATACACGCCATGGCGGACGAATACGGCTTACGGGTACTGTATGGCCGGGAAACAGTACCGATGACGTTCTAGCTCGCTTGACCCGGGCCGCCGCGCGGCCTATGGTAATGCCCTTTCTCCGGTTCCCGGGGCGTAACAGAGAGGTTGAATATCCAATGAATGTAACGGTTAAAGAGACGGGACCCTGTCGCAAAGTCCTTCGGGTCGAAGTGCCGGTGGACCAGGTAACGGCGGAGTACGGGCGCGTGGTGGAGCAGTTCCACAAGCAGGCGCGCATCAAGGGATTCCGGCCCGGCAAGGCCCCGCGGCAGTTGGTCGAGCGCCAGTTCGCCAAGGAGATCCATGAGGAGGTCAAGGATCGATTGATCCCCCGGAGCTATCATGCGGCGCTGAAAGAGAAGGAAATCGAAGCCCTCGCCGTCTTGAATCTGGACGATGTCTCCTTCGCGCCGGGACAGGCCATGACCTTCAGCGTCACGCTCGATGTACCCCCCGAATTCAAATTGCCCGACTACAACGGCATTCGTATCGACGGCCGGAAGCCGGAGGTCAAGGACGAGGAAGTGGATGAGGTCATCAGGAATATCCGGGAGCAGTACGCCCGGTACGATGATGTGGACGGGCGCGCCGTCATCCGCGGCGATCTCGTGCAGGTGGACTACGAGGGAGTCTGCGACGGCAAGCCCATCGAAGACATCAGTCCGCAAACCAAGGGCTTGGGCTCGCGCACGGATTTTTGGGTCATGGCCGACGAGCAGGCCTTCATCCCCGAATTCGCCGATGGGCTGATCGGCACGAAGATCGGCGACAAGAAGCAGATTTTTGTGAAGTTCGGCGCGGAATTAAAGATCCCGGAGTTGGCCGGCCGGGAAGCCTCCTATTTCGTCACGGTCAAGGGCATTCGCGAGAAGATATTGCCGGAACTCGACGCGGAGTTGTTGAAGTCGTTCCAGGTCGAAACCGAGCAAGCCCTGCGCGACCGCATTCGGGCCGACCTGGTTCGGGCGGCCGAGTCGCGCGAGGAGGACCGGCGTCGGAGCGAAATCGTCAAACACCTCCTGGAGAAGACGAAAATCGAGGTGCCCGAATCCCTGTTGGAGGAGGAGACCCGCAATATCATTCAGGATATCGTCCGGGAGAACACCGCGCGCGGCGTTCAGCGGGAGATGCTGGAGGAAAAGAAGGACGAAATTTATCAAGCGGCCAACCGGAACGCATCCGACCGCGTCCGGATCCAGTTCATTCTGGATCGGATCGCGCAGGAAGAGAAAATCGAGGTGTCCGACGAGGATTTCGCCGGGCATCTTCGCGACATGGCCGCCCGGTATGGCATGCCGGAACCCGCCTTACGCGCGGAGCTGGAGCGCCGGGAGGCCCTCGACAACATTCGCAGGGAATACCGCCGCAGTCGCACACTCGGATTGTTATTGGAACGGGCGACCATCAAGTTGTAGAATGGAACAGCAAGGAGTTTTGTCATGAGCAGTTATAATCAGGTCCTGGTCCCGATGGTCGTGGAGCAGACGAGCCGCGGCGAACGGGCGTATGACATCTACTCGCGCCTGTTGAAGGAGCGCATCATCTTTATCGGCACGGCGATCGGCGATGAGATCGCCAACCTGATCATCGCTCAGATGCTGTTCCTGCAGGGCGAGGATGCGGAGAAGGACATCAACCTCTACATCAACTCTCCCGGCGGGTCGGTGACGGCCGGTATGGCGATTTATGACACCATGCAGTTTCTGAAGTGCGATGTGACCACCTACTGTGTGGGGCAGGCGGCCAGCATGGGCGCCGTGCTCCTGGCGGCCGGCAAGAAGGGCAAGCGGTATGCGCTGCCCAACGCCCGAATCATGATTCATCAGCCGTGGGGCGGCGTGCAGGGGCAGGCGTCCGATATCAGCATTCAGGCCAAGGAGATTCTCCGCCTGCGCGACGCGTTGAATCGCATTCTGGCCGAACATACCGGCAAACAGGTGGACATCATCGCGCGAGATACCGAGCGCGATTTCTTCATGACCTCCGATGAGGCCAAAACGTACGGCCTGGTCGATGAGGTGGTGGTGAACCGGAAGCAGATCGACAAGAAGGAAAAATAACGCGTGGTCACGACGCGCACAGCACTGCCGAAATGCTCGTTCTG
>CAYRPR010000382.1:0-2958 GCA_964425945.1 uncultured Verrucomicrobiota bacterium
CTTCCCGGCCCCGTGGTCGGTCGTCGCGGAAAATCGCCACATCGTAAAATGGCGGAGGGAGTGGGATTCGAACCCACGGAGCCTTGCGGCTCGCCGGTTTTCAAGACCGGTGCTTTAAACCACTCAGCCATCCCTCCATGGTCAACATCGAACCCGCCGGTTTTCCGCGTGATCCGCCTACGGCGGAAACGCGGCCACGTTGGCTCCGCCGCGCGGGGCCTCACGTGGCAAGACCGGTGCTTTAAACCCGCGTGATTTGCCTGCGGCAAAAACGCGGGCTTCGCCGCTCAGCCATCCCTCCAGATAAATTCGGGATGTATCGCCGATGCGACATGGAGCCGCATTACTTATTCTTCAACAGATCGCGGATCTCTTCAAGCAGGACTTCCTGCTTCGGCGGCGGCGGCGGGGCGGCGGGCGCGGCCTCCTCCTTCTTCTTCAACGTGTTCATGGCTTTGATGACCATGAAGATCGCAACGGCGATGATGAGGAAGTCCACCAGCGTCTGGACGAACTGCCCATAGTTTAATGTCACGGCGGCCGCCTCGTCCGTGGCTTCCTTCAGCGTATAGGTGAGATCGGTGAAATTTGCGCCGCCCAGCAACAACCCGATCGGCGGCATGATCACATCCGCCACAAACGAGGATACGATCTTGCCGAACGCCCCGCCAATCACGATACCGACGGCCATGTCGATCACGTTGCCGCGCATGGCAAAAGCCTTGAATTCATCGACGATCTTCATGTCACAGCGCCCCTTCCAATCGTTATGTGCGTACCCGCCCTGGGACGGGCACTCTGTTCAAGGCGAGCATAGTTGGATCGCTTAAAAACTCAACACAATCCATGCCAGGGGCTGTTTTTCTTGACTTCCCTGTATAATGGATAATACTATAAGTAAATAGGATTGTTATTGTGCGCGTCCTGCGTGGCAGGGGGCGCTTTTTTGTGCGCTCTTCAGATTATGGGAGGTTGTCTAGATCTATGCATTCGCTGCGCCGCGCCCTGCTGTTCCTGTCCCTAACCGCCTGTGCCGGTTTCCTCGCTCCACCCCGCGCCCATGGCGAATCGCCGCCGGAGGCGGAGACCGGACCCCAAGCCCGTACGGCGGCATCGCTGGGTGGTTTCACCGGAAACAGCCGCTCACTGGGCGTGGCGGATGGGATGATCCGGTTCGGATTACCCTCGGGCGGCATCCTGCTGGTCAATCCGCGCGTCACCGCCTGGGACGACAATGAAGAGCTCGCCGGATTGGGCGTGATTTATCGGCACCGGCTGCCCGACGCCTCGAGACTGACTTTGCACCTGCGCGGTGAAGTACGCAACACGTCCAACGACGACAACTTCTCGTCGTTCGCATCGGGCCTTGAGCATCGCGCCCAATGGTACACCCTGCGGCTCCGCGGTTATGTCTCACCGCACGGCGCCAACCTGGTCCAACAGAATGTCGTGGAGGAGACCGCCCCGACTCCGGGCGGCGGAACGGTTACGACGCGCCGGGTGTTCGAGAGCTACGACATCCCGCTCTCCGGCTGGGAAGGCGAACTCGGCCTGAACATACCGATCCCCAAATGGGCCGGCGATATGCGCGCGTTCGGTGGCCGGCATTTCCGCGACGGGCCCGCCATGGATTCCGAGGAGGGCTGGCTTACGCGCTTCGAGTATCGCCCGCGTGAACAGTTTGCCTTCGAGGTGATCGCTTATTTCGACAATGATCTGGAACATTCGGAGGTATTCTGGGGCGGACGCATCACGATTCCGTTCGGTCCGCCCGATGCCTCGGCCAGCGACGCTTTCTGGTTCGAACCCCTGCCCATCACGCCCCGCGGCACGGTCGTGCGCTCGCCGCTCCAGGAGAATGCCAGCATGCGCACACAGCGTTTTCAACGTCCGCCGGCCCCGCCGGGCGATGAGGATGACGACGACGCCCCTCTTCCCCTCCCTCCCGTCGTACCGGTCGAGCCGGACGATGACGACGTGCCGGAAGATGAAGAAGGAGAAGGGGGCGAACTTGACCCCGACCTGGGCTAAATCCGCGGAAAGCCATCGAGAGGGATGACAGACGCGCCGGATCTGCGCTACACTGCCCGTCCATGAACCCTGGGCAGGCCCCGTCGTGTCGGGGCGCGTGGGATGCCCGAAGGCGGATAGCGCACGGGGACTCGCGCGCTATCCGGGTTGAAGAGTCGGGAACCGGCACATGTATTCACTCGGCGATCTGGTCAAGACCCTCGGACGCTCCGCCGTCTATCTGCGGGGCCTGCAGGATCGTTTCGATCTGCCCGTCCACGAGAACGGCGGTTACACCAAGGCGTACCGCGCCTTCCTGCGAACCGTGATCCATTTACGCACGCTCGGCGTATCCGAGGAGTCCCTGCTCAAGCTGTGGCACTTGGAGAAGAAACTGATGCTGCTGCTCCATGCGGATGCGACGGGCTCGCCCACGTGGTTTCTCGATTCCTGCGGCCAGACAAGGCATCTACAGCGCCGCCTGCTGTTGACCAATTACGATGTCGGCACGCCGTTGCACACCAGGAAGCTCCAGCTCTCCATGAACTTTCGCGAGGCCTCGCCGGAGTTGTTTGCGGGACATGAGATGGGCGAGGACGCGCTACGGGTCCTCGAGCGCTATCTGCAGGCCTATCAGCGCGTCCGCGCCGACGCCGTGGATGAGGCCCGTCATCTCCGGTCGGCCGCCGCCTGGGCCGGACGGATTCTGAAGCACAACGGACAAGCCGCACCGGGCGCTGATCCGCGCTGATCCGCGCACAAAAGCCGGGCTGTTGCCCCGTCGCGCGCATGCACGAGAAGGTGGGATGTCCCGTACGGGGACTTCATCGTGTGATGCGTCCCGAGCAGAGACAACAGCCCGAAAAGTCCTATTCAGATATCAAGGATTGATGAAGCGTGTCGGCGCCGGATACGGCGGCGTCAGATTCCAGGGCGCATTGCCCGCCG
>CAYRPR010000383.1:0-977 GCA_964425945.1 uncultured Verrucomicrobiota bacterium
AACTGAAGCCGGCGGAATCGGCGGCCGGCCAATCCGCGGGTATGTCGGGCGTATGATCGACACCTTGTCGCGAGCTTTGTCGTAAGCTTGGTCGAGTACGCGGATGAGGACGAGGACGAAAAAGCACTCGTGAAGACATTAAGCGGACATACGAAACCTTATGCCGTACTGGGGCATCCCATCGGGCATACGCTGTCGCCCGTCATGCACAATACGGCGTTTGAGGCGCTCGGATGGGACGCGATTTATCTTGCGTTCGATGTTCATCCCGACCGGTTGATGTCCGTTCTGGCCTCGATGGCGGATATGGGTTTTCAGGGCGCGAACCTCACGGTGCCGCTCAAGGAAGTGGCATTCCACGGCTTGACCGACCTGGATGAATCCGCGCGGTTGGTCGGCGCCGTCAATACCGTGGCGTTCACACCGGGCGGGTTGAGGGGATACAACACGGACGGCGACGGTTTTCTACGCGCCGTGCAGGAGTCGTTCGGCGTAGGCGTGCGCGGCCGCCGCGTTTTTGTTGTCGGCGCGGGCGGCGCAGGACGGGCGGTGGCCCTGGTCTCCGCGCGGGATGGCGCCGCCGAAATCGTGCTCGCCGATATTGACGCCGGGCGTTGTGACGCGGTGGCGGACGAGGTCCGCAAACAATATTCGTCCATCCCGGTCCGCTCCCTTCATGACCGGCTTGAGGTGAACCGTCTGGCCCGCGACGCGGACCTCATTGTGCAGGCGACCACGGTGGGGATGAAAGAGGGTGATCCTTCCGTGCTCCCGGTGGAGGCTTTCCGGGCAGGCCAGCACGCATTTGATCTGATCTATATGTACCCGCAGACGAACTTCATGAAATCCGCGGTGGCGGCCGGTGCCGGAGCGGCCAATGGCCTGGGCATGTTGTTGCATCAGGGCGTCCGGGCGTTCACCATCTGGACGGGCGTTGAACCGCCCGCTGAGAGGATGCGCGCGGCGCCCGAGCGAGA
>CAYRPR010000383.1:987-2909 GCA_964425945.1 uncultured Verrucomicrobiota bacterium
TCGAGTTTGCGCCAGCGGGAGAGGTGTTCATTCTCATGATGGTATTTCTGGTGGGCGCCTGCTGGGGCAGTTTCCTCAACGTGAACATCCATCGTATCCCCAACGATGAATCCATCATCGCGCCGCGCTCACGCTGTCCGCACTGCGGGGCGTCCATCGCGTGGTACGACAACATCCCGCTGGTGAGTTATTTCCTCCTGCGCGCGCGATGCCGGCGATGCGGCGCAGGCATCTCGGCGCGTTACGTGCTGGTCGAGGCGTTGACGGCGATTCTGTTCGTGGCCGTGTGGTTGACGTATGGATGGGTTGTTGTGACGCCGATTTACTGGCTGGTGCTGTCCGGCCTGATCGTGGCCACCTTCGTCGATTTCGAGCACATGATCATTCCGGACCGCGTGAGTCTCGGGGGCATGTTGGCGGGCGTGGCCCTCAGCGCGATGGCGCCGGCCTTGCACGGGGAGACCCGGGCCCTTGAATCCGTGATCCGCTCCCTGCAGGGCATGGCGTTGGGCGCCGGCCTGCTCTGGCTCGTCGCGGTGGTGGGCAAGATGGTCTTCCGCAAGGATGCCATGGGATTCGGCGATGTGAAACTGCTCGGGGCCATCGGGGCGTTCCTGGGATGGCAAAGCGTACTCTTCACCATCATGATCTCGTCGCTCATCGGCTCCGTGATCGGCCTGTCCTTCATCCTGTTCGGGCGGAAAGAGTGGCAGAGCCGTATTCCGTACGGGCCGTATCTCGCGCTGGCCGCCGTGATCTGGATCCTGTGGGGGCAGGGCTGGTGGGACGCCTATATCCGATGGATGATGGAGGGGGCGTGATCGGAAGAAACGTGGAACATCCAACGTTCAACGTTGGCGTTATTCTTCAGTTTCATCCGACGTCTCCCCCGGCTCGTCCAGAATCTCGATCATGACATTCGTCGGAAGGCCTTCCGGCTCATCCTCCGGGGCCAGATACACGCTGTCGATATGCAGGGCCCCGTGATCGCCGACGCCGTTCACATAGATCACGATGCGAGCCCACGCGGTCAGCTCGGGCGCTGTGGCGACGACTTCCCGCTGGACCCACCGTTCGCCGATGTCGCCGAGCGGCGTGATTTTCGAGTCGAGCAGTTGGGTGTAGTCCTCGTTCCAGAACTCCAGCTTGATCTCCTGGACCTGTGAGCTCCAGGACAGGTCCGCCCAGAACCGGGCGGCCGCGCGATAGGTGATGCCGGGTTCGCCGGGAACCTCCTGCCAGCAGCCGCCATAGGTTCCCTCATTGGCCCATGTGCCCCGGATGGCCATCATGAAGACGCCGTCATGAGCCCGCCATCCTTCGCGGGAAGCTGTTCCGTAGCTGTCTCCGTGCGTATCGGGCTTATCGAGCTTCCAGTGCAGGGCCTCGTGGGGCGAATCGGTCGTCTCGAATTCAAAGCTTGGATTGCGGATCAGATTGGGCCAACCTACCGCCGGAAAAGCGATGAGCAGTGCGGTAACGCGGAAATATAGGGGCATGTGAAATCTCCCACGCATGGTGGAGGGAATATAGACGCTATGTCACACACTTCAAGTCCTAAGCAGACGAAGAATGTCGTGCTGATCGGTTTCATGGGAACCGGCAAGAGCTCGTCGGGGCGACTGGCCGCCGAGCGGTTGGGACTCCGCTTGGTCGACATGGACGCGATGATCGAGGAACGCGCCGGGAAGAAGATATCCGATATCTTCGCCGAGGATGGCGAGTCCCATTTCCGGGCGTTGGAATCCAAGCTGGCCGCCGAACTGGGACGTGGTCAGGGCATGGTGATCGCCACCGGTGGCGGCGTCGTGCTGAATCCCGCCAATGTTCCGAACCTGGGACGAAACGGCCTGGTCGTGTGCCTGCGCGCCGATCCGGATGTGATCCTGAAGCGCGTGGCGCAGCATACGCACCGGCCATTG
>CAYRPR010000384.1:0-2649 GCA_964425945.1 uncultured Verrucomicrobiota bacterium
AACCCGCGCCCGCTCGCGCGCGGGCAGCCAGTCCGACCCCATGGTCAACCCGACAAACCAGTCGGAATCCTCCAGCCGCGTCGCGTCGGACGCATTCTCGCCCCGACCAATGAAATCGTAGAATGCGGAAAGCCGCACATCAGGCCACAGGTTGCGACGGGCGATGCGTTCGCCCCGGTACGAGTCCTCATGATCCTGCATCAACTGGGCGAGATCGAGCCGGTTATTGAACGCCACCAGCACCGCCTCGCGGGTATCCGGCAGGTCCATGGCGAAGACGGGCGACGGCGCCAGGTCCAGGTCCGCGTCCATCGGCAGACCCAGCAGGTCGGCGAAGGATTGCCGCGCGGTAATGAGGCGGCGACTACTGTTCTCCAGGCGGGCGGTCGCCTGCCCCAGCTCCAATTCCACGCGCAGGGTATCCACGCGCGTCTGCGCGCCGGTGCGCTCGCGCGACCGCGCCAGTTTCAGCACCCGCTCCAACCGCTCGACCGCCTGCTCGTCCACATCGATCTCCCGGCGCAGAACCTCAATGGCCAGATACCGCTCCACCACGGCCAGCACGAGATCCGCCTGCAGGATGTGGTAGTTCCGGTCCGCGGCCTGCAACCGGCTCCGCGCCGCCGTGACGGGTTCCATCGTGACCAGCCGGCCGGCTCCGCGAAACAGGGGCTGGCTGATCTCCACGCGAACGCGCCCTTCCCATTCCGCAGGCAGGTCGCCGAACCGGTCGCGGGCGTAGGTCGACTGGACGCCGAGCACCGTTCCGAACGGGAGCAGGCGCGACAACCCCAGCCCGTAGGCCGCGCCGTCCTGATTGCTCGCGGTGGAGGCCCGGCCGGTACCGTCCAGGCGAATGGAAAACTCCGCTTCGCTTTCGCGGACTCCGGCCTGCTGCGCTCCGACATCCAACGCGGAAATCATCAGTCCCCGGTTCTGGCGCAGCGCCAGATCAATAGCCTCTTCAATATCGAGCGTTACGGATTCGGCACGCAGACCCGGAACGGACACCGTTGTCCAAAGCGCAACGTACAGTATCCCCTGTTGAAGCATCCCGCATCGCAAACATGTGCTTTGACCGCCCGACCTCAATGTGATTCCCCCTGACAAACAGGGTACTGTATCCGCTTTGCGCATGCTCCTGCAACAGGGTTAATCGGCTTTCTTCCGCTGAGACCCCCGGGGCGGACTCAATCGACCGCTTCGCGCAGAATGGTGTCCACCATGCGGCCGCGGACATGGACCTCGGTCACGGCGACGGCGTTGTCGCCGACCTTCAGCAGGCCGCGCTCCTTCAGCAGGGCGATCGCATTATCAACGTTCTGCGTGGGATCGTCGGAGAACGGCAGATAAAACGGCTGAACGCCCCAGTGCAGGGTCAACGGTCCCACCAGCGGCTCGTTATCCGCGAACGCATACAAGGGTACGTGAAGGGGGCGCAGCCACGCCGCGTTACGAGCCATGCCGCCGGTGCGCGTAAAGACGATCAGGGCCTGCGCGCGGACTTCCCGCGCCATGACCACGGCGGCCTTGAGCATCTTGGCGCCCATCGTGTCCATGCGCGCCTGCTCGGAATAATTCGCCCCGCCGCTACGCTCCACGCGCAGGGCGATGCGGTCCATCACCTCCAGACACTTCAGCGGGTATTTGCCGACAGAGGTTTCGCCCGACAACATGATCGCGTCGCACTGCTCAAAAACGGCATTGGACACATCCGTGATCTCCGCGCGGGTCGGTGACGGACTGTCGATCATCGATTCGAGCATGTGCGTGGCGACGATGACGGGCTTGCCGGCCACGACGCAACTCTTGACGATGCGCCGCTGGATGATCGGCAGTTCCTCGTACGGGCACTCGATACCCAGATCGCCGCGCGCGACCATGATCGCGTCGGCCTCCTCGATGATCCCGGCCAGATTGCGGATCGCCTCCTGGTCCTCCAGCTTGGCGATGACCTTATGATTCGCCTTCCGGTATTCCAGGATCGCCTTGAGGCGCAGGACGTCGTCCGCCTCGCGGCAGAACGACATGGCGATAAAATCCACGCCGAGTTCAATGCCCAGCTCGACGTCGGCGATGTCCTTGTCGGTCAAGGCCGGGAGCTTGACGCGCACGCCGGGCAGGTTGATATGGCGGCGGCTGCCGAGCACGCCCTCGGTCAGCACTTCGCAGGTCAACTGGTTGCGGCGTTTCTCGAGGACCTTCAGATGAATCGCGCCATTGTCGACGAGGACCACGTCGCCCACCTTGATATCGTCCACCAGGTGATCGTAGTTCACGTCGACGGAATGTTCCTCTTCGGACACCTCGCCGCGCACGGTCAGGGCGATGCGATTGCCGGGCTGGAGGTTCAGGGCGACGGGCAGATCCCCGGTGCGGATGGCGGGTCCCTGCAGGTCCATCAGGATGCCGACGGGTTTCTTGAGGAGATCCGACACGTAGCGGATGGTTTCCACGTTCTTACGGACCTGTTCGGGCGTGGCATGGCTCATGTTGATGCGGGCGATGTTCATCCCCGCCTCCACCATCCTGGCCAGCACCTCCGCCGAGCTGGTCGCCGGGCCCAGCGTGGCGATGATCTTGGTCCGTCGCGATTTGACTACATCGGAATACATGACACCTCACCCCCGTATTGAAAGGGCATGAATC
>CAYRPR010000384.1:2659-2900 GCA_964425945.1 uncultured Verrucomicrobiota bacterium
ATCTGGAGGTTTTTGCCTGATCAGGCGAGATATTTCTGCCTATTTTTCATTGTGTTACATAAATATGTGATATAGTATGTTTTTATGAGAACAACCATTGACTTGCCGGACAGCATCATGAAGAAGGTCAAGTTAGAGGCAATCCGCGAAGGGGTTACGCTGAAGGAGTGGTTTGTCGCCCTGTTGCGCCGGGACTTGGACAAGCATACCGCCGACAGGCCCGACGATGAGGCGGCGCGTT
>CAYRPR010000385.1:0-2898 GCA_964425945.1 uncultured Verrucomicrobiota bacterium
ATTCAACACGAATCGCGAGATTCCGGTGTTCCTGATCAGTCTGAAGGCGGGCGGAACGGGCTTGAACCTGACCGGAGCGGACATGGTGATCCACTACGATCCGTGGTGGAATCCGGCCGTGGAAGACCAGGCGACGGATCGCGCGCACCGAATCGGCCAGAAGAAGACCGTGTACAGCGTCAAGCTGATCACGCGCGATACGGTGGAAGAGAAGGTGCTGGCGATGCAGAAGAAAAAGAAGTCCGTGATCGACGCGACGTTGACGTCGGACGACGAGATTGCGCGCCGGTTGAGCTGGGACGATATCCGCGAACTGCTGGACATGGAGTAGGGCGGGGCTCAGCGCGCGGCCGGAATGCCGAACTGGTCCTGCAGTTCCTTGACCGTCGTGCAGGCCCGTACCGATAGCCGGGGGAGCCGTTCAAAGAAACGCGCGTCGCCCATCGCGTGTTGCCGTTCGCTGGTCGCGGAGAAGTTCCGGTGGCCTCCCTGGAGCGAGAATCCGCACAGCACCAGTTCTTTCGCTTCGCCCCACAGCGCCAGGATGGCGGCAACCACGCCCATGGACACGCGGTCATCACGCGGCCCGACCGCCAACTCATGGCCCGCCACGTCTTCGATGATCGCGGCGCGTTCATAGATGGTCAAGCCGGTGAAACGGTCGTAGCGAAAGTCCACCTCGTCAAAGATCCTTCGCGCGTGCGCCTCGCTGTCGCCATTGTCGATGAACACCAGCTCGCGGGTCCGCCGCCCCCGCCACGCCGTGCGGTTGGATTTGGACAGGGGCGTAATCATATGCGTCGCATAGCCGGTAATGGCCGTTAGATCGACCGGGTCCACGCCCAGCTCCGCAGCTGACCGCGCGGACCCGTTGGCGCAGATATACCGGTCGCCCGGCCGGATGGGCGGCGCGACCAGTTCGGGGGCCGCTCCGATCACGCAACAACGCGTGCCCTTGAAATGCGCGCGCAGCCGTTCGCGCAATACGGGCAGGGTCTTCGACTGGTCGCGTGCGGCTTGTACGCGGGCCCGCGCGTCCTCGGTCTCAATGGGGCTCGGGGCGCCGCTGTGGGAAAAGTGCCGGAGTGCCGGTATCCGGCCGATAATGAACCGCTTGAGCCGTACCGCGGCGGAGTATGACTTCGGTGCGTCGGTCATGGCGGGTGATTCGTCTCTCGCGGTCGCTTGCGGGCGGCCGGATTATCCGTCGCCAAGTTTCTGCAGCACGATGGTGGCGTTCGTTCCGCCGAATCCGAAGCTGTTGGACATGACCGTGCGCAGGTTGACGCCGTCGCGACGCTCGCGCACGATGTCGATGCCCTCGGCCGCCGGGTCCAGTTGTTCGATATTCGCGGAGGCGGATATGAAATCATGCTGCATCATGAGCAGGCAGTAAATCACCTCGTTGACGCCGGCCGCGCCGAGGGCGTGGCCGGTCAGCGATTTGGTCGAGCTGATGGGCGGTGAATTATCGGGGAACACGTCCCGGACGGCTTCCAACTCCTTGATGTCGCCGACCGGCGTGCTGGTGCCGTGGGTATTCAGATAATCGATGGGGTCGCGGATGTTCTCCAACGCCATGCGCATGCAACGGGCGGCGCCTTCCCCGGACGGCTGAACCATGTCGGCGCCGTCGGAAGTCGCTCCGTAACCGACCACTTCGCAAAGGATGTTCGCGCCCCGGGCGCGCGCATGTTCCAATTCCTCCAGCACGACGATACCGCCGCCGCCCGATATGACGAATCCATCGCGATTGGCGTCGTAGGGCCGTGACGCCGTGCCGGGGGTGTCGTTGTATGCGGAAGACAGCGCGCCCATCCCGTCAAACATCACGGAACTGCACCAATGCACTTCCTCGGCGCCGCCTGCGAATACCATGTCCTGCTTGTTCATCTGGATCAACTCGACGCCGTTGCCGATGCAATGACCGCTGGTGGCGCAGGCTGAACTGATGGTGTAGCCGATCCCCTTTATCTTGAATGCGGTGGCCAGGTTGGCGGCGTTGGCGGACGACATACAGCGCGTGACCATGTAGGGCCCCACCTTGCGGGGACTCTTCTGACGAGCGGTTTCGGCGCACCAGATGACGTTTTCGGTCGAGGCCCCGCCGGTGCCGACGATCACGCCCGTGCGGGGGTTGGAAACAAGATCCTCGCCGACGCCCGCGTGTTCGATGGCCTCGCGCATGGCCAGATAGTTGTACGCGGCGCTGTCGCTCATGAACCGCTTGATCTTGCGGTCTATCATTTCGTCGAGCGGCAGTTCGATGGGGCCGTAGACCTGACTGCGAAAACCCATGTCCCGGTATTCCTGGCTCAGCTTGATGCCGGAACGACCGTCGCGAAGCGATGCCAGCACTTCGTCCCGGTTGCGGCCGATGCTGGACACAATACCCATTCCGGTGATGACCACTCGTCTCATGTGGGGACCCTCAGAATCCTTCCGTTGATTCAAACAGCCCGACCTTCAGTCCCGTGGCGGCGTACACTTCGCGTCCGTCCACCGAGACCGTTCCATCGCTGATGCCGAGCGTCAGCTTGCGGGCCAGTACCCTTTTGATATCAATGCGATACGTGACAAGCTTGTTGGTCGGCAGGATCTGGCCGGTGAACTTCACTTCGCCGACACCCAGCGCCCGGCCCTTGCCGATATAGCCTTTCCACGCCAGGAAGAACCCGGTCAACTGCCACATTGAATCCAATCCCAGACAGCCGGGCATGACCGGATCGTCCTGAAAATGACACTCGAAAAACCAGAGGTCGGGCCGTATGTCGAGTTCGGCAACGATGACGCCATTCCCGTGGCGCCCGCCCGTGTCGGTGACCTCGGTGATCCGGTCGAACATCAGCATGTTGGGCTTGGGCAGGCGGGCGGTCTCGGGTCCGAACAAGGTTCCCC
>CAYRPR010000386.1:0-2895 GCA_964425945.1 uncultured Verrucomicrobiota bacterium
CTGTTCGGCACAGGCTAGAAACCGGCCGGCCACATCCTGCAGATCCCCGCGGAAGCAGTCGACCCGACTGCGCCGGCACCAAGCGGCTATCGGGTCATCACTCGAGTCGGTCGATGTGGCGACGACCACCGGATAATGGGGCGCACCCCGCCGGACGCGATCAACAATGAGTCCCAGCACGGTTCGCCCGCCGATCTCATACAACACCTTGCCGGGAAGACGTTCGGAGCCGTACCGGCACAGAATGATAACGCCGCTCTTCATTGCCGTTCACCAAGGACTCGCGCGGGAATGCCGCCCACGACGGAATACGGCGCCACGTCCTCTTTCACCACGGCCCCGGCCGCGATGACCGCGCCATGCCCGATCTGCACCCCCTTGAGAATCATCGCATGCGCGCCGATCCACACGTCGCTTCCGATCCGGATGGGTTCCGGATCATTGGTCTGCTGATTCATGGGTCGATTACGGGCCGTACCGTGGTCGCTGTCCACGATGTACACAAACGGCGCCACCATGCAGTCCGTTCCCAGTTCGATTCCCGCGGAGGCAAACAGCATGGTATGATAACCGATCGTTGTGCGGTCTCCGATACGAATGTGCGCGCCCTCGTTGCAGGGACATAAAAAGGCGCCCTGTTTGACGAATGCGTCATCACCCACCGACACGTTGCCCGGATATCGCATCAGCCTCGCGCCGCGCTCAATGATCACGCGGCGCCCAATCTTTGCTCCACGGAACCGATAACAGGCCGCGCGAAGCTTTTCGAGCAAGCCGTGCCGGGCATGCCGCCGCAGTTGATCGTTGAAGGAAGTCATGAAAAGGATTCCCGATTGAGCATCACCAACGACGACACGGTCGAATACCTCCTAGAAGCGCAGACTGACGTCAATATACTGCCCCATCACCCCATTTACGCGACGGGGCTCCCAGAGCCAGAATCGCTGAAGTGAACTGTTGATCACATCGTATGCGGCCAGCAGGCGCCCGGGCTCGACTTCGACGATATCGCAATAGCCGGTCGTTCTCATATCGGGTCGCGACAGATTCAGCTCACGCCCCCACGAATGCCCGTTATCATAGCTGAAATAGAGGCGGTTACCCGGACGCCCCGTGGCCAACACAATGACGCCGTTGCTCAGGCGGCGCAATTTCGGCATGACGCCGGGCATGCGCAGGCGCTTATGCGTCCAAGTTTGACCGCCATCGAGACTGCGCGCCAGCAACATCGGTGTAGCCGCGGCCTTGCCGGACATGGTGCCGCCGTAGGCTACACCGGTCCGCATGACGCAGATCAACTCGTCGTCGGACAGCGCCAGCAAAGCCGGTTCACTCGGGCCATTGAAGCGCTCGATCGAGCGCGATTTGACCCAAGCGGCATGTTCGGGAGTGGCGATGGTGGAAACGTAGGTCAGCGTGCGTCCTTCATCGACGGACTCGAACAGGTAACTGTGGTACACCCGATTGCCCGCCACAGGACGCGATGCGGCCGCCACAAGCATCCTGCCGTCCGAGGTTACTGCGGCCGGGCCCTCAAGAAAGGTCATCCTGGCCTCACCCGGGTCCCAATCCTCGGAGAAATGTATGGTTACCTCCTCCGGAGCAGACCATACCCGCCCCCCATCCCGACTGCGAGTCCTCATGACGTAATCCCACCGACGCGTTATCAGCGGCCGGGTAAACATCACGCGGGTTCCGTTCGGCAACTCGGCCCGCGCAAAGAAAAGCCCCTTGTTGAAATGCGCGAACCGCGAACCCGCCTCCACATGCAAGGGGAACTCAACTTCGGGTTCAGTCTCCCAAGTGAACGGATCGCCGGATTTCCAAGTCCCCCCCCCATCATCGCTATAGAGAGGCCATGAGATGGGCGCCACGCCCTGCGTCGTTCCGTCGCCCGCCACCCAGTACGTCATAGCAATACGGTCGTCCGAGAGCGGCGTCATATAGATATGCGTCCCCTTCCCCCATCCGATACTTTCCCGCGACTCGTGAATGACGAAAGGCGACGTCGTGGTGACCGATATGCGCGCATATTTCGCGCCGGGCAAACTCGCGCACCCGCTCAGGACGACGGGCAGGAAGAAGGCCCACGCCGCCTTGAATCCCGTGATGCGATTCCAATGCTTGCTGATCGAGATCACGAATTACTCGGACAACTCGGAGGATGACAAATCAAACGCCGTCGCGCTGGTTCTCGCACGCGACAAGTCCCATTGGTACTTACAATACACCAGACCACCCGCCATCAGATGCCCAAGCGCATAGGGGCCATCGGCCGGCAAACGGTCCAGCCCCTCCGACGTGATGGCGAATTGCGCCACGCGCGACGGATCCAGCAGGTACATGGTCCCCTCCTCTGTATTGACAAACAGCTCGACCACATAGGCCTTGGGCAAGAGGTTGGGTTCCCGTATATGACATTGAATGATCCCGGGCCCTTCAATATAATCGGGACTGTTTCCATCGACCAGCATGCTCGTTTCGAATATCCGGCGACCATCCTGTACAAACGCCATATTGAATCGCGGGCGACGGAGGCGGGTCAGAGCCGTGTAGGCGATGCGCACCACAATATCCTCCCCATAGGCGAAATGCGCGGTCGGTCGACCATCCGCATGACACGGCTCCACGGAATGCACGGCGATACAGTCCGACTGGGCGACCCGGATGCGCGAGGCGAAATCAATTCCGGCCGCACGAGTTGACTCCTGCAACGGCTTCTGGATTTCATGATCCCGATACGCACGAATGACCTCATCGGCATGGCCGATCATCTTGACCCGTCCATGATCAAGCCAGACCACGCGATGGCAAAGCGATTCAATGCGATACAAGCTATGGGATACGATGGCGATCGCAATGTTGCTTTCCCTCAACCTATTGATGTGCTCGATG
>CAYRPR010000387.1:0-2893 GCA_964425945.1 uncultured Verrucomicrobiota bacterium
ACCGGCGTTCGACGCCTGCCGTCATGTCATCGACGAATTAAAACAACGACTGCCGATCTGGAAGAAGGAATACTATATCGACGGGGATTCGGGCTGGATCAACGCGCCTTAAACTTCCACGGCGGCGCGGGCTTGTGCGGCGCGCTTGCGCCGGGTGGCGTTCATGATCTTCTTACGCAGTCGAAGGGCTTTGGGCGTCGCTTCGATGTATTCATCATCAGCGATATACTCAATCGAGCGCTCAAGGGACATCTTGATCGGCGGCTCCAACGGCACGGTCTTCCCCTCGCCCTGCGAGCGCACATTGCTCAGTTGCTTCGTCTTGGTCGGGTTCACCGGCAGGTCCTCGCCCCGCGAGTTTTCGCCGATAACCATCCCCTCATAGACTTCCTCACCCGGCCCTATGAACAATCGCCCACGATCCTGCAGGGTTTCCAGCGCGAAGTAGGTGGCTATCCCATACTCAATCGCCACCAGCGTTCCCGAGAAGCGTGTGCGGATGTCTCCCGCGAACGGACTGTACTCCTTGAACAGGTGGGACATCGCCGCCCGTCCACTCGTCTGATTGACCAGGTCCGTCTCAAACCCGATCAAACCGCGCGTCGGGATCACGCATTCGAGCGCCACGCCGTGCGCGTTATGCTTCATATCGATAATCTGCGCCTTGCGCGAGGCGAGGTTCTGCATGATATCGCCCAGACAGTCATCCGGAGTTTCGATCCAGAGCGACTCATACGGTTCCAGCGTCTGCCCGGCTTCCTTGTGCAGAATGACTTCCGGACGGGATACCAGCATTTCGTAGCCTTCCCGTCGCATGGTTTCCACCAGTACGGCGATCGGCATCGCCCCGCGCGCGCTGATCAGAAATACATTTGCCTGATCCGTGTCCTCTACCGTCAGGGAAATGTTCGTACGCGTTTCGCGAAAAAGGCGTTCCCGTAATTGGCGCGTCGTGACGTACTTCCCGTCGCGCCCCGCCAGCGGGCCGTCATTAACGCAAAAGCGCATTTGAATGGTCGGCGGATCGATCTCGACGAACGGGATCGGCTCGGCCTGTTCATCCCCCGTCAAGGTCTCCCCGATGGCCACCTCTTCGAATCCGGCCACGCCGATGATGTCGCCGGCCTCGCCCGTGATGAACTCCGAGGACTGGGTTCCGCTGAAATGAAAGACCTTCATGACGGCGGACCGCGCCCGCGAGCCGTCCTTTCGGATCAGGTGTATGACATCCCCCGCCTTTACGGAACCCCCGAGCACTTTCCCGATGGCGATTCGCCCGACGTAATCGCTCCAATCCAGGTTGCTGACTAGCATCCGGAATGGCGCGGCGGGGTCGGCTTGCGGCGGCGGTATGTGCGTGACGATCGCCTCGAGCAACGGCGTCATATCCTTGCGCGGCTGGTCCAGTTCCCGGATCGCGAAGCCGTCCTTGGCGCTGGCATAGATGAACGGTGCGTTGAATTGTTCCTCGGTTGCATGCAATTCGAGGAGCAGTTCCAGCACCTGGTCATGCACAAGGTGCGGGTCCGCGTGTTCCCGATCGATCTTGTTGATCACGATGATGGGCTTCAAACCGTGTTGGAGCGCCTTGCGCATCACGAAACGGGTCTGGGCCTGCGGGCCTTCATAAGCGTCCACCACGAGCAGGACGCCGTCCACCATCTTCATGATCCGTTCCACCTCACCCCCGAAATCCGCGTGGCCGGGGGTGTCCACGATATTGATGATCATGTCGTTCCATCGAACCGATGCGTTCTTCGCCTTGATGGTGATGCCCTTCTCGCGCTCGAGATCCATGGAATCCATGACGCGCTCCTCGACCACCTGATTGGAGCGATAGGCGCCGCCGTCACGAAGCAACTTGTCCACCAGCGTGGTTTTGCCGTGATCGACGTGCGCAATAATGGCAATATTTCGTATGGGTAACATGACATTCCACCTTTAGAGGCGCGACACTCTAACTCATGACCGCCGAATAGCAAGACGCATTTGCGGCCATGGAGACTTCGCGTTATCGCGCTCCCGCCGGCCTCGTCGCCGCAGTCACCCTTACATCCATTAAGGCGATCGTCATGCTGGATGTAAGGTTCGGCACGGGCGATGTCAGAGGCATTTCAGGAGCTGGCGCACGAACCGGCGGTGAAATGTCCACGCCTTCTCGCCGAGATAGTGCGCGGGCCACAGGGGACGGGGTAACAGCGGATCTCCGTCCATGGCGGTGATATAGGCGGACAATTCCTCCCTCGCAAGCGCGCAGAGGTCGTTCGTGGACAGTCTCCCCGATTGCGCCCGCGACAGATTGTCCTCATAGACCTCCATGTACCAACGCTGGACATTCTCCAGACGGTTCATGTCCCACGCCAACCGCACGATATCGGCTGATGACTGCCCCAACACGGTCCGGCTCTCAAAAAGAAATGAATAGAGTTCCACATGCATGGCCTGAACCAGATCGTGATATTCGGGGCGGATGTCACGGGGCGTTACCCAGACGCTCTTCTGGAGACACCCCATACGCAATTCCTTGAGGAAACCGCGCAGAACCTCGCGCACGTGCCTGTCTTTCTCCGGGACGTCATAAGACAGTTGATACCAGATTTTGTTCCATTTTTCCGGCCACGGCGCCGCACGCCGGCATACATTGGATACGCGCTTCTTACCGTTCTTGGACAGGGTCACGATCGGTGGTCCTTCCATGTCCGACCGATGAACGACCAATCCCGCTTTCCGCAGGCGTGAAACGGCCGTGTGGTATGCGGTTGGGCTCGGATGCCACGCCCGCAAGATGCTGCGGCCCCTCGTGACCGACAGGCTTGCGGCCTCCATCAGAAAATCCAGCATATCGTCGACCAACCGTCTTCGTATCACGGTTGGGCACCAGTCCGGATGGTGG
>CAYRPR010000388.1:0-2889 GCA_964425945.1 uncultured Verrucomicrobiota bacterium
GCCCTCGGGATAGGATTTGCCGAAGTCGATGATGCGGCCCAGTTCCACGTTCAAGCCCTTGGCGATCGGGGCCACGTACTTCTCGACCAGATGTTGGTCGAAGGTTTCGTTGCCGGCCGGCACGGGCGTATGCGTCGTGAAGACGGTGGTGTCGCGGATGGTCTTGACCGCGTCGTCCCAGGTCATGCCCTCGCGCATATGTTCGCGGAGCAGGTCGATCGTCAGGAACGCGGAATGGCCTTCGTTCATGTGCCAGACGGCGGGCTTGATGCCGAGCGTGCGGATCACCTGCGCGCCGCCGATACCCAGCACGAGTTCCTGGCAGAGGCGCATCTCGCGTCCGCGCACATAGAGCTGGGACGTGATCGGGCGATCCGCAATATCGTTCTCCACGATATCCGTATCGAGCAGGTACAGGCTGACCCGGCCGACCTTGGCTTCCCAGACCTGCGCATGCACCGTGCGGCCGGGCAGGTCGACGCTGACCGTCAGGTTGTGTCCGCTGCTCGACTGGAGCGGCCGGATCGGCAGGCGGTAGAAATCGAAGTCCGCAAAGATATGGTGCTGACGGCCGTCCGGGTCGACCGACTGGTGGAAATAGCCCTTGCGATACAGGATGCCGACCCCCACGAACGGCAGGCCCATGTCGCTGGCCGCCTTGGCGTGGTCGCCCGACAGCACGCCGAGACCGCCCGAGTAGATGCCCAGGCATTCATGCAGGCCGAATTCGGTGCTGAAATAGGCCACCGGTCCGCCGTCATAATCCGGATGCAATTCCTCGAACGGCGTCTTCTCCGGGTTCATGTATCGGTCAAAATCGCGGATTACGCGGCGGTAATCGGACATGATCGCGCCGCCGTCGCCGATGAGTCGCTCCCACTGATGCGGTTCGATATTGATGAGCAACTGGACGGGATTGCGATACGTCGCCCACAGTTCGCTGTGGATGGACGAGAACAGCCGGCGCGCGCGCGGCGTCCATGACCACCACAAATTGTAAGCCAGATCGCGCAGGCGCGACACTTCGGACGGAACCCTGATATCCGCCACCGGAATAACTGAAACTGCCATACCCCTATCTCCTTGACCGGTCCATATGTCCTTAGTCGAGGGCGCACGGTAATTGAGGAAGCGAAACGAGATCAAGACTAATTTCCAACAAAAACCCGCCGTGTAAATCGGTTGAATGAAGTGGTGGATGGCGCGGGCCTGGAATTGGTGCTGATACGCGCAGGACCGCATGATAGGATCACGCGAACGCAATGAGAACCGGAACTGCCCAGACCATCTTCGGCACGCTTTATCTGATCATCTGGCTGACCCACACGCCCCATCTTTATTCTTTCAGGCCGAGCGACATGCAGGAAAGAGCCGAGGCTATGGCGGAGAGCCATCTGAATCTCCCGGATTTCGTTCGCGATCAATCCCCGGTTGCTCATCTGGACCGCGAGGCCCTCGAGCAATTCATCCATGATGAGTTGATGGCCCTCTGGATCATGTCATTCAGCATCATTGCTTTGGGCGTGCTGGCGGCTCTGATGATGATGCGCGGATGGATGACCGGGGGCGTTCTGGCGCTGGGCCTGCTGAGTTACCACCTGCTCCTGATGTGGCGGACATTCGACAGACCCGACATAGGACTCGTTGACGTGGCGGAGCGAGCCCTCGATCTTTACCGGATAAAGTGGGACCTATATCCATACAGGACCGCACACCAGATGTTGACCTGGGTTGTCATGCTTGTCGCGCCCCTGCTCTGTCTCCGCCGGCGACGCGCCAGGGGAACCGGCGATGTCCCGTGAAATTCCCACGCCCTTTGTCCTTGTCTTTGCCGCATTTGCGGAGTACCTGTTACAGCATGCGGTGTCAGGAAAACCGGACGCCGTCAGGAATCGGGAATAACACGTGAATACATTCAGGATGTTTCGCCCATCTCGTTTGAAGATGGGTTTCTTCAAGAAGATATCGATTCATATCACGTTGTTGATTCTGCTTACCGGGTCCCTCCTCTCGACCGTCACGGCCTACCGGTTCCGCCAGGAGATCTACCGCCTGGAATTCAGCAGTGCCTTCACCGTTTACACGGCGGCGATCAACTACCTCACGGCCCATTACCGGACGCACAACAGTTACATCACGCGCAGCATGGACTACGTGCTGGGCGAAAAGTTCCTGCGGGTGGAAGGCGTCACGGAGCACGAGATATCGCACCGGCCGGATCACGTGATCCTGCTGGATGAAATGGGCCACGTCATCTACGAATTCTGGGACGAGGACCTGCGTCCGGAATACAAGGAAGGACTTCCCAAGCTGGCTCTGGCCGATGAGGTGCCGGAAGAATACCGCCAGTGGTACGACGAGGAAGGCGGCGTCATCCGCGTCGCCGGTCCCGTATCGCCGACCGGTGACGCGCCGGGTTACGTGCTGATCAGCCTGCCGACCAACATCAAGCAGCAGATGCGCATGCTCTGGCTGCAGACCGCCGGTCTGATGCTGATCACGGTGACGCTGGCGATCCTGATCTCCCTCCCCTTCACGCGCGACCTGCTCTCGCCGATCGTGGCCCTGACCCGCTCCGCGCACCGGGTGCATCAGGGCGACTGGGAGCAGAAGGTGCAGGTCTATTCCGACGACGAAATCGGCGAGCTGGCCCAGACGTTCAACGACATGGTGGCGTCCGTGTCCCGCCGCCTGCAGTTCATGCACCAGATGCAGGAATGGACGGTCAAGATCGGCGGTCAACTGGACCGCGCCAAGATCTTCACGATGCTGGGCGACATGTTCCAGCGCATGGCCGCCGCGCAGGCGTTCCGGCTCTACGTGTATGACATGAAGTCCGAGGAACTGACCGTCCGCCTCGAGCGGAACGGAGAACTATTGCCCCAGCCC
>CAYRPR010000389.1:0-2889 GCA_964425945.1 uncultured Verrucomicrobiota bacterium
ATGTAGTTCTGCACTTCCTCGTCGCAGACAAAACCGCCGGCGCCCGCCGAAACCCCCCTTCGCGCTGTAGCGCGCATGAAACGAATCCGGCACCCGCTGAACGCGCAGGACACGGATATCGGATCCCAACAGGGCGTTCATGCCGATCTGCAGCTTTCCGACCGGCGCCAGGGTCTTCAGATCCGCATGAGCGACCTGCGCGCGCGCGTGGACGCCGCGATCGGTGCGCCCGCTCGACTCCACGCGCACGTTGTGACCGGTCAGTTCCTTCAGCACGCGTTCCAATTCCCCCTGCACCGTCGTATGCCGCGGCTGGACCTGCCACCCGGCATAGCGTGTGCCGTCATAGGCGATGGTGAGCTTGTGGCGACGCGGCTTCATGCGCGACTCAACAGACTTGCCCCGTTCCCGCTTGCGCATCCAGAAAATGCTGCAGCATGATCTGTGCGGCCAGCTTGTCCACGACCTGCTTCCGCCTGTCACGCCGGGCGCCGCCCGCAATCAACGCCCGCTCCGCGCTGACCGTACTCATCCGCTCGTCCCAGAGCCGGATCGGAACGCCCACCCGCTCCTTCAGCTTCGCGACAAACGCGTCCACCCGTTCCGCCGCCGGTCCGCGCGTGCCGTTCATGTTCAAGGGCATGCCCATGACGATCAAAGCCGCAGAGCTTTCCCGGACGGCCTCCGCGATCGAGGAGAGCGCCGCGAATTCGTCCGTGTATTGAATCACGCGGAGCGGTGTGGCGACGGTTTCCGTCTCGTCGCTCAGGGCCAACCCGATGCGGCGGGAACCGTAATCAATGCCGAGGATGCGCGCCATGGTCAGATCAGCCGATCGTGTTTGCCGGTGGCCTTGATCTGTTCCACCATCCGCTTCACGTCCTGCGCGCGCGCCTTGTCGCAGACGAGCGTGACACCGTCCGCCTGCACGACCACCAGATCCTCCACGCCGATCAAGGCCGTCAGGCGTCCGCCCGAGATCACGATGTTTCCGGACGCGTCCACGGCCTGGCAGTCGCCGACCGTGACATTGCCCTGGGCGTCCTTCCGGAAATGATTCTCCAGCGCCGGCCAGGCGCCCACGTCATCCCACGCGAACACCCCCTTGGCCATGACGATATTATCGGCCTTCTCCATCAACGCGTAGTCGATGGAAATCTTTTTCAGCCTTTCGTATTCGTCGCGCACCGCGTCCATGAAATCATCCGTCCCGGCCCGCCTGGCCAGGCGGCCGTTCATCTCCATCAGGTGCGGACAGTGGGCCCGCATGGCGGCCTCCAGCGACCGCACGGACCAGATGAACATGCCCGAGTTCCAGTAGTACGAACCGGACTTCACATACCCGCGCGCGGTATCCATATCCGGTTTCTCCACAAACCGTTTCGCTTTCAGGAACTGTATCCGGCCGGATCGCTTCAACGGGGCGCCGGCTTCGATATAGCCGAATCCGGTACTGGGTTCATCCGGCTGCATGCCGATGGTGATCAGTACATCCTGTTCGAGGGCCAGCTCAAGGCTTTCGTGCAAGGTCTGACGGAACAGGTCCAGATCGCCGATGACGTGGTCGGCTGTCAGGATGCAGAATGAGGCGTCCCGTTCACGCTGTTTGACCAGCAGACAGCCCAACGCCGCGGCGGCCGCCGTATCGCGGCCCATCGGTTCACCGACGATCTGGGCCGCGGGGATCTGGGGCGCGGCTTCGCGGGTCGCATCCACGAGATCGGCGTTCGTGATGACATACACGCGCTCGGCCGGAATAAGCCCCTCCAGCCGATCCACCGCTTGGGCGATCAGGGGTTTGTCCCCGACCAGCGACAGCAGTTGCTTGGGTTTCTTCGACGTGCTGAGGGGCCAGAACCGTTCCCCTTTGCCGCCCGCCAGAATCACCGCATAAGCCTTATCCATGTTTCACCGCCTTGACCAGTTGCCCGACCCACGCCGCGGCCTGCGCGCGGCCTTTTGCCGTGTGCGGCGCTTCGTGGAACCGGTTTACGATCGCGCTCCCGACCACAATGGCGTCCGGCAGCCGGGCCGCCTCGCGGGCTTGCGCCGGATTCGAGATGCCGAATCCGAGCGCGACCGGCAGTTGGGTACACTTCTTCGTGCGCCGGATCAGCTCCGCGCCCTCGTTATCGAGTTGCTTCTGCATGCCGGTCACCCCGGTGCGTGATACACCATACACGAAGCCGCTCGCTTTCCTGACGATGGAACGGATGCGTTCATCAGGACTCGTGGGCGTCACAAGACAGATATTGTTGAGTCCGTGACGGTGAACGACCTTCACCGCGTCCGCGGACTCTTCAACCGGCAGATCCAGGATCAGCAAGCCGTCCTGCCCTGCCTCCGCCATGCGCCGCACAACTTTTCCAAAACCCAACGCGTACAGCGGATTGCTGTACGTATAGCACAGAATAGGAATCTCAGACCGGCGCCGTATCCGCTCAATGCAGTCGAGCACGCCATGAAGCGTCGTTCCGCTTTCCAGCGCGCGTGTGGCGGATTGCTGGTTCACCCGTCCGTCGGCGAGCGGATCGGAGAACGGGATGCCCAACTCCACAATATCCACACCCACTTCCTCCAGGCGCAACACGATGTCCGCGGTCGCCTTCAGATCCGGATCGCCCGCCGTGATATAGGCAATGAATCCCTTCTGGCCCGTCGTCTTGAGCGAGGCGAAGGCGCGATCGATGCGAGTGGATATTCGTGCCGTCATGATATTCAGCGATTCAATTCGTAGATGCGGCCGAGGCCGTACAGCGTCAGGTCTTTATCATATCGAATGGGAAGATCAAGACCGCGGATCACCCAGGCCGCGTATCCGCACGTCGCGCACAGATGTACATCACCGTCCAGATAGGGTACCAGACTCTGCAGAATCTCCTTTACCAT
>CAYRPR010000390.1:0-2880 GCA_964425945.1 uncultured Verrucomicrobiota bacterium
CAGGATGCCCAATATGGCGGACCTGAACCGCAGTATTCCATCGCCGGAGACGGATTGACCGTGCACGATCATGTAACCGGGCTGACGTGGACGCGATCGCCGGATCTGAATGGTGACGGAGTGATCAATGCGGCCGATAAACTGACCTATGCCTCGGCGTTGACTTATCCCGCCGTACTCAACGCAGCGACGTTCGGCGGTTTCGATGATTGGCGTCTGCCGTCGATCAAGGAGCTGTATTCGCTGATGAATTTCAGCGGCATCGATGTCAGCGGTCCCAGTCCTTCCTCGTTTGTTCCGTTCATTGACACCAACTATTTTCTGTTCGGGTATGGGGATACCAGCGCCGGCGAGCGGCTCATCGATGCGCAGTTTGCCTCGGCCACGTTGTACGTGGATACGGTCATGCACGGGCAACAGGCTCTGTTTGGCCTGAACCTCGCGGACGGCCGCATCAAGGGATATCCCACGTCAGGCAAGAGCTACTACGTCTACTTTGTTCGCGGAAACACCGGTTACGGCATGAATCAGTTTGTGGACCACGGAGACGGAACCGTTCTGGATCTGGCCACGGGACTGCAATGGCAGCAGGGAGATAGCGGGACCGGCATGAACTGGTCGGATGCGCTGGCCTATGCCGAAAGCTTGAATCTGGGCGGGTACGGGGATTGGCGTCTGCCGAACGCGAAGGAACTGCAGAGCCTGGTGGATTATACGCGTGCGCCCGGCGTAACGGGTTCGGCGGCCATTGACCCGGTCTTCTCCTGTACGGCCATTACCAACGAGGCGGGTGCGCTGGACTACCCGTGGTATTGGGCGTCCACCACACACGTCAACCTGTCGCCGACTCCCGGGGCCTATGGGGTGTATGTCTGTTTCGGTCGCGCCATGGGCTACTTTCTCGGTTCCTGGCTGGATGTGCACGGCGCGGGATGTCAACGAAGTGACAGGAAAAGCGGGAGCCTTTCCGAATGGTCGTACGCACCCAACGGTTACTACTCCAGCCAGGCCCCGCAGGGCGACGCGGTGCGACTATTCAACTTCGTGCGGTGCGTTCGCGGCGGAGCCGCGCCGCCGGCAACCGATACGGACGGTGACGGCTTGCCGGATTGGTATGAGTATGATTACACAACCAATATCACCGGAATGAGCGCGGATGGGGACATGGATAATGACGGATCTCCCAATCTATCGGAGTACGGCGCAGGCACGTCGCCGATCGATCCCGATTCCCTCCTCATGCTGTTCGCGGAGGGGGCGGGAGGCGCGCTGACAATTTCCTGGACGAGTGTCCTGGGCCAACGCTACGAGATTCGCTGTGCGTCCGATCTCGGCGCGGCTGCATTCGATACCGTCTTGGCTTCGGACCTGTCCGCCACGCCACCCCTGAACACGTTTCCGGTGATGGCTGACGGAGGGCGAGGATTCTATCGCGTCAACACGGCGCCGTGAACGCTGTTTGGCAATCATATCTTCGGCAAGGCGAGGTCGTGCGGGGAGATCGGGTGGAGCGGGATGTCCGGGTGGTGGCGCGTGAAGTAGTTTCCACTGGTCGGGAAACAGGATGACCAGATGCCCGCGGATATCGCGCGCGAGTTCGCCGAGAAACTGGTTCTCCAACTGCTCGGCCTTGACCTCCGGGCCCAGCCAGCGGATTTGCGTGAACGGGGCCGGCTCCAGACGCGGATCCGCCCCGTACTCGTTCTGCAGGCGGTACACGACGACTTCAAACTGCAACTGGCCGACCGCGCCTAGCAATGGCGTTGACCCCGGACCGTGTTTGAGCACTTGAAACGATTGAATGACTCCTTCTTCGAGCAATTGCTCCAATCCCGCGCGAAACTGCTTGGCTTTGGCCGTTCCGTTGTTCCGGATATAGGCGAAGGCCTCGGGCGGGAAGCGCGGTATTTCGTCGTAGCGGATGTCCTCGTTGGTGGTCAGCGTGTCGCCGACCCGGAAGGCCTTGTGCATGACGAGGCCGACGATGTCGCCGGGATAGGCGATATCGATGGATTCGCGATCCTGTCCGAACAGCTTCTGCGTGTACGACAGCCGGACCGGTTTGCCGCCCGCCGGGTCGATGACCGTCATGTCCTTCTCGAAAATGCCCGAACAGACGCGCACGAACGTCAATGAATCGCGGTGACGCGGGTTCATGTTGGCCTGCACTTTGAACACGAAGCCGGAGAATTCGGGATGCGTCACCGCCACTGGGCCTTTTGTGGAAACGCGCGGCTGGGGCGTGGCGCCGTGTTCGACAAAGTAGTCGAGCAGGAGTTGGATGCCGAAATTGGTGATGGCGCTTCCGAAAATGACCGGCGTGATCAGGCCGGACATCACCTGTTCCTCGTCCCATTCCTCGCCGGCCCCGGCGAGCACTTCGACTTCCTCGATCCACGGATCATACAGGTGCGGTGGGATCTGTTCGCGGATGTGGTCGTCGCGGATGCCGCTGACTTGGGTCGGTGCGCGGTACGCGCCATGCGCGGTGCGCTCGAATAGATGGAGTAGCTTCTTGAGTCGGTCGTATACGCCGCGGAATTCGTTGCCGCTTCCGAGCGGCCAGGTGACGGGGAACGCGCCGATGCCGAGCACCTTCTCGAGTTCGTCGAGGAGGGCGAGGGGGTCCTGCGCGGGACGGTCCATCTTGTTCATGAAGGTGAAGATCGGGATTCCGCGCAGACGGCATATTTCAAAGAGTTTGCGCGTGCGTTCCTCGATGCCTTTGGCGGCGTCGATGACCATGATCACGCTGTCCACGGCCGTCAGCACGCGGTAGGTGTCTTCGCTGAAGTCCTTATGGCCGGGCGTGTCGAGGAGGTTGATGACGCAATCGCCGTAATCGAACTGGAGCAGGGTGGAGGAGATGGAGATGCCGCG
>CAYRPR010000391.1:0-2871 GCA_964425945.1 uncultured Verrucomicrobiota bacterium
TCCAGACCGCGCTCAGCCAGCAAGTCACCAAGCTCGAAACCGCCAATCAATCCCTCGGCGCCCAGCTCGACAAGATCGCTACGCTGGAAAAGGATATTCAGGAGGTCCTTCGCGTTCAACAGGTGGTGGACGGCACCATGAAGACCATTGCGACCAGCGATGCGTTTACCGGACTGCTGACGTCCATCCAATCGCACCTCCAGGAGTCCGAGAAGCTTCTGCGCGAAGCCGCCCGCCCCCGCACGATCCGCCTCGTCGAAAGCGAAGGCGAAGTGTCTCAAGGGTGAATGGGCCTGGCAGGGCTCGAACCTGCGACCAACGGATTATGAGTCCGCCGCTCTGACCAACTGAGCTACAGGCCCCACGGGAGCATCCACTCTATGCGACCCCGACCGGCAATTCAACTCTCGTTATCTCTTTACTTGCGGAGCGTCGAAGTCGTTTAATACCCGCACGGACATGCTCATACCCGATCTACAGTCCAGCATCCTCTGTGACGACGTCCGGCAGGAACGGAACGGCAAGTTCATTCTGATCGGCCTGTTTGACGCCATCGCCGCCCAATCCATGCCCGTCCGTTATCCCCGTCTTTTCATGGTCACCCGCTGGTGCAGTGGCGAGGGCCAGTTCAAACAGCGCACACGTATCCTGAAGCCGGATCAGAACACGGTATTGGTGGAGGGCAAACCCATTCCCGTCACCCTGCCCAACCCGGAAGCGACCGCGACAAACGTAGAAATCTTTCTCAATGTGGCGTTCGAAAAGGAAGGCGCCCACTGGATCGAGATACTGCTCGATGACGACCTGAAGATCCGATACCCCCTGCGCGTGAATCGGATTCGTCAGCGCGGTTCGGCCAACGCCACATCGTCCAGCTCGCCCGAGCCGACGGGGTGAACCGGGAATGGACACCCGCCCGGAACAACGTCTGATCGGCCGCCTGAGACGCGCGCAGAAGATATTGATGTTCACCGGCGCCGGCGTCTCCACCGCCAGCGGCATTCCGGACTTCCGCGGGCCCAACGGCGTCTGGAAGCGGAGACAGCCGGTATACTTCGACGATTTCATGCGCTCGGAAGCGGCGCGCATCGAGCACTGGGATTACAAGCTCGAAGCGTGGAGCGCATTCCGCGTCGCGCAGCCGAACGCCATTCACCGCGCCATCGCGGATCTGCATCACGCCGGCAAACTGCTCCTGTGCGTCACGCAGAATATCGACGGACTGCATACCAAGGCCGGCTTGCCCCGGAGCCGGATCGTTGAGATTCACGGAACCAATGCCGAGGTAGAGTGCCTGAGCTGCGGCGCGCGCTCCGATCCTGAACCGCACTTCGCCCGGTTTGCGAAGCACCGGAAACCGCCGACCTGTTCGTGCGGCGGGTATCTGAAACCCGCCACCATCAGCTTCGGCCAGATGTTACGGGAAGACGATCTCGCTCGCGCCGCGGAAGCGGCCGCGCACGCGGACCTGGTCATCGCGCTCGGCTCCACGCTATCCGTGTATCCCGCGGCCTCGTTCCCGCTGGCCGCCGCGTAACATGGAATCCCCTATATCATCATCAATCAGGGCGAAACGGACCATGACGCCCTGCCCTGCGTGGACTTGAGGCTGGAGGGGAATGTCCTGGATATCTTCCCCCCGGCCGTCGAGAAGGCATTGGCGGAATCGGTTTCCGCGTAGCGGCAAGCGGCCGCTGGGCGCTCCAGGGATTTACTCCATTCTCTCTTCGGAGCGCGGCTGTGTCCGACAAAGGAGGAACAACCGCAGGCGATCGATCGCGCAGCTTTCACCTGGCTGGTAACGCTGACCGTGGTCGGAGACGGAACGGCCCCGTGAAACCTCCGCAACAATTGATTGTCGTTAGCGTCACAACAGCCTATGATAATGCGTCATGAGCATCCACTACAGTCCCGAAGTCCGCCAGGCGCTTGACGAGAAGAAACCTGTCGTCGCGCTGGAAAGCACACTGATTACCCACGGCCTGCCCCGCCCCGTCAATCTGGAGGTCGCGCGCGCGCTGGAAGCGACGGTTCGTGACGCGGGCGCCGTCCCAGCCACGATCGCGATCCTGCGCGGCCATATGACCGTTGGATTGTCGCCTGAACAACTGGAGCATCTCGCTCATTCCGATCTGGTACGCAAATGCAGCCGGCGGGACATCCCGATTGTCATGGCGCGCGGCGAGGATGGCGCCACAACGGTGGCGGGCACAATGATTATCGCGGAAGCCGCCGGCATCCGCGTGTTCGCGACAGGCGGCATCGGCGGCGTACATCGCGGCCAGCCATTTGACATCAGCGCAGATCTGGATGAGTTGGGCCGCACGCCGGTCGCCGTCGTATGCGCGGGCGCCAAGGCGATCCTCGATCTCCCGCTCACGCTCGAGGCCCTGGAAACGCGCGGCGTACCGGTCATCGGATACGGCACATCCGATTTTCCCGCGTTCTACTCCCGCGCATCGGGCCTGCCCGTTGACGTTCAATGCGACACGCCGGATGAAGTCGCCGACATCATCCGCGCGCGGGACGCGCTGGCAATGCCCGCCGGCATTCTGGTCGCCGCGCCGGTCCCCGTATCGGACAGCCTGCCGTCCGCCGTAATCGAGGACGCCATCGAGCAGGCGCTCGAGGAAGCCCGGATCAAGGGCATCCGCGGGAAGGGAATAACCCCGTTCCTGCTCGCTCACGTCAGCGACGTCACCGGGCACCGGAGCATGCAGACCAACATCGCCCTGCTTAGGAACAATGCCCGGATTGCCGCCGGGATCGCCAAGGCGCTGTGATTCGGATGATCCGCCATTGAACATCCAAAGCCCGCCTGATATACTGCTTCTTTTGTAGGAGAACGCTTCACCTTGAGCAAAACCAAGG
>CAYRPR010000392.1:0-2865 GCA_964425945.1 uncultured Verrucomicrobiota bacterium
CGATGACCTCCTTCTTGGAGTACCCGCTGACCTTCTCGAAATACTGGTTCACGTATTGAATGATTCCTTTTTCGTCGGTGATCATGATGGATTCGGACGCCTGTTCCATGGCGGTGAAAATGCGGTTGCGTTCCGCTTCTGCATCCTTGCGCAGGGTCACGTCCCATACGACGGAGATCATCATGCTCCGTTCCGGAATCGGTATGTTCCGCGCCGTGATATAGGTGGTCTTGCCGCCCCGGCGGGCAATGGGCACATCCTCCCAGTACATCCGGGCGGGATCGCCGCTGGCTATATCCGACAGTACACGCCGCTTGATCTGCTCGCGGAATGCGGGATCCTCATAAACCGATTCCCAGAATGCATCCGGATTGGACGTGAGCGCCTCGCGCGTCGTCCGGTAAAACCGCGGGAAATTGTTGTTCATGTATTCGAACCGCACCACGGGCGCGACGGTGTTCACAGCGATGCCCAGGGGGAGATGGTCCAGGACCGTTTTGATAAAGGCTTCACTTTCGCGGAGGCGCGCTTCCGCCGCCTTACGCTCGGTAATATCGCGGTCGACACCCCGATAGCCGATGTATTCCCCCTGTTCCCCGTACAGGGGGACGCCGTGGGTGGAGACCCAGACAAGGCGCCCATCCTTGCCAAGCACGGGATTGTCCAAGTCCAGGATCGGCTGCTGGTTGTCGGTGAGTTCAAAAGCCGCCTTCTTGAATGCCTCGCGGCCTTCCTCCGGATGGATATCGTAGAAATGTTTGAGACCGACCAATTCGTCCGGAGAATGACCCCATACCGCCGACGCCTCCCTGCTGACAAAGGTGTACAGGCCTGAGACATCCGTTTCCCAAGTGACCGAACGGCTGTGCGCGGCCAACTGGTCGTAGCGCGCCATGTTTTCGCGCAGGGATGCCGTGCGTTCGGCCACCAAGCGCTCCAGTTCTTTGCGGCCGCGCAGGATGAGGCCGATCGCCAGCGCGCATACGGCGGTCAACGCCATGCCCGCCAACGCGGCATACCATCCCATGTGCGGGTGTTCGGTGACAAAGTCCGGATGCGGATAAGCGATGATGGCGTACGTCTTTCCGAACGCGAACACCGGACGGGTTACCGTGTACGCGGACAGGTCGGCCCGCGTCGGATCTCCGGTCCCCGTGGTCGCAATCAACAGCGGTGGCAGGCCGTCGCGCCATTGCACGAGATCCACGATGATCGAGGGGGCGACCCCCTGGTATGAGGCCGTCACGGCGGTCAGTAGGGGTTCAAATTCCAGCACGGCCATCGCCAGTCCGCGAACCCGGTCCCCGCCCCCTGACTCATACACCGGCCGGTAGATCAGGGCGCCGGCCGCGCCGTCGGTGATCAGGTTGATGGGATCGCTCGCCGTGACCAGACCGGTACGGATCGCTTCCGTGAGCGCCGTCCGGCGTGTCGATTCATACCCCTGGTCATATCCCATCGCCGCCGCGCGGCCGGTAGTCGATGACAGATACGTTACCGGATAATAGACCTCTCGACCGAATGCGGCGACTCGATTCCCATCCTCTTCCGTCTGCCAGATGGTGAAGTCGGACATGCCCATTCTCCGCATGGACGCCTCAAAGCGATCCTTCTCCGCCGCGTCAACGGCGGCGATCCAGCACCAGGTCCGGATCTCCGGGATCGTGGACAGGTAGGATACGAAATGCATGAACTCCTGAAGGCTCACCTCCTCACTGCCTTCAAAGAAGCGCGCCAGCCCCTCGACGCGCAGATCCCGGAGATGCTGCAGGGATTCGAGCAGATACACGGTCTTCGTCTGGGCCAGGGCGGTAAAGGTGTCGATGCGGTGGGTCGCTTCATGACGGTGGGCCATCCATGCGGCGACGCCCGTGAGCACCAGCCCGACCGCGGCAACCAGCGCGGCTTCCGGACGCTTGAATCGGCGCCGCACGGTGAGCGTATATCCGGCCAGCACAAGGAGGGCCAGCAGCAGGGTGCTGACCAGCGGGATACATCCCGCCCGGGCCGTCGCCCACTTCCAGTCTGACGCATCGACATCCACACCCACGACCGCGATGACACGCCCGGTACGAAGATCGATGACGGGGGCGAAGGCGCTGATCCAGGTCCCCCATCGATCCGTCAAAGGTCCCTCGGTTACAGGGCAAGCCATATCGAACACGGCCCTGAGCTTCGGAGACGCCTCATCGTAGACGTCGCCGGGCGGCGAATAATCCTCGGATTGTTCCGGCTCGGAATCCGCATGAATGATGACCTCTCCGTCGGCGTTGCGGCCCATGAGATATACGAATCGCCATTCCGGGTGGGCGGAGCGGACCGCCTTCAACTGGTCCTTGAGTCGCTGGTATTCGGGGTCATCGAGATCAGCGGCCGTCCCGTCAAGCGCCAGGAGATAATCCACGCTGATCGTCTGTGCAATGAGCCCGGCCTGATCCTGCAGATCCTGGCGCATATGCCGGTCGGCCTGCCGTATGGACCACCGGGCGAACATCGCCCCAGCGATCAGGATCACCGCCAGCGTTCCGCACATCCACGCTATACGTCTACCGGTCCGACTCATCGATATATATGCGCCTCCCTGTGCGGAACATAGCCGATCGGGATCGCACCGGCAAGCCTTATGCGGCAAATCATGGGGCGCTTTCGGCGGTCTTTGCACACAGATAGCTGCCCAGGATCCCCCGCAGCATGATCTTGTCCCGGATCGTGAATCCCGACCGTGTCAACAACCCCTCCATGATCCAGTCATAGGTGGAATACTCTTCCTTGAAATGCGCCTCGGCATCTCTGCGCAGGAAATCACCGCCGGCGGCCGCTTGTTCTTCAACAAAGGCCGATATGTTTTCAAGTGGATGTCCCTCT
>CAYRPR010000393.1:0-2853 GCA_964425945.1 uncultured Verrucomicrobiota bacterium
CCCGGCGATTGCACGAGGCCGTTATCGACCAGTTGTTCGACCATGACATCGCCCAGTCCCTCGATATCCATGGCGCCACGCTGGGCAAAATGCCGGATCCATCGCTTGACCTGCGCCGGGCACTGCAGGTTCTCGCATCGCAGGGCCACTTCGCCTTCACGGCGCGCGACCGGTCCGCCGCAGATCGGGCACCGTTCCGGCATCTTGAACTTCTTCTCCTTACCGGTGCGCACGGCGGTGTTGACACCGATGACGGCGGGGATTACCTCGCCCGCCTTCTCCACATAAACACGATCGCCGATGCGGATATCCTTGCGCTTGATTTCGTCTTCATTGTGCAGTGTCGCCCGGCTCACCGTCGAACCGGACACGACGACCGGCTCCAGTACAGCCACGGGCGTCAACACACCGGTACGGCCCACCTGTACGGTGATATCCCGGAGCGTGGTTTCGGCGCGCTCGGGTTCATACTTGTAGGCGACGGCCCAGCGTGGACTCTTGGCGGTATAGCCGAGTTCCTCGTAATAGCCGCGTGGATCGATCTTGATCACGCCGCCGTCCATCTCAAAATCGAAATCGTGCCGCCTGGTCTCCAGTTCGTCGAGCGCGTTCAGGATGGTGTCGATCGTCTTGCCGTGCCAGACCTTGGGTGGTGTCGGCAGACCGGCCTTCCCGAGGGCGTCCAGCAGTTCGGTATGCGTATCGAAATGGATGCCCTTCAATTCGCCCACCGCATAGAACACGGCGCTCAGCGGACGGGTCGCGACGATCCGGGCGTCCAGTTGCTTAAGCGACCCGGCCGCGGCATTGCGCGGGTTGGCAAAGACGTCTTCCCCGGCTTCCTGCCGGTCCTTGTTGAGCTGGACGAATCCCTGTTTGGTCATATACACTTCGCCGCGCACTTCCAAAACATCCGGATGTGATCCGCCTTTCAGCTTGTGCGGGATGGCGCGTATGGTTTTGATGTTGCGGGTGATGTCATCGCCTTTGCGTCCGTCGCCGCGCGTCGCGCCGAGAACGAGTTGGCCTTTCTCATACCGGAGCGAGACCGCGACGCCGTCGATCTTGGGTTCGAGCACATAGGAGAGCTGTGCGTCCGGGAGCAACTGGCGGATGCGCGCATCGAGGGCGCGCAACTCGTCCTTGCTGTAGGTGTTCGACAGGCTCATCATGGGCGCGGCATGTTCCACCGTACGGAAACCTTCGAGCGGTCGCTCGCCGACCGTTCGGGTGGGTGAATCGGGCGTGACCAGATCGGGATGTCGCGCCTCGAGGTCGACCAGTTCGCGATAGAGGGCGTCGTAGTTGCGGTCGGATATTTCGGGCTTCGACTCCTGGTAGTACAGGGTGTTGTGATGCTCGATCCGCCGACGCAGTTCCCGTATCCGCTTGGCGTCCTTTTCCTTGCTCATGAGGTGGCCTCCGCCCGGAGCCGCCATCGTTCCGCGACGTACAGCGCAAAGACCGCGGCGGCGCCCAGTGTATTGGCAAAGACATCGAGCCAATCGCCGGTGCGCCAGGGAATATAGAACTGGTATCCCTCCGTGGCGACGCCGTACACGGCGGCGTAAGCGAATGAAATACCCACGGCCCGATTCATGGTCACCGCGGATCCCTTCCGAAACGCGATGTACGTGAAGATGGAGAGTATCGCAAAAAGGGTCATGTGCGCCAGCTTGTCCGCGAACGGCGGAAGCCAGCCGGGAACGTAGCGATGAATCCTGCGGGTGAGGAGCAGAAAGATCAGTGCGGTCCATGCGGCCGGGAGGGACCAGATCCAATGAGGTATGGGTATTCGAATGTTCATGCAACGATAGACTACCTCTCCGGCGTTCCAACCTCAAGACCCGTTGCGCACGGCGCCGGCCCCGCCCGGCTTGACAGCGCGATGTCGCTGTCCTAGGGTGCGCACCATGAATCGATCAAGCATCCTGCTCCATTGCGTGATAGGATTGTTGCTTTGCTCATCCTGCGCCCGCAAAGCCCCGCCCGAATATACCGTCACCTGGCATGATCTTCTGGAACAGCTCGTTGAGCCGGAGCGGATCGCGCGGCTCGACACGTTCAATTCGCCCATCGTGACGTCCTACGATCGCTCGGGCGGCAATAACGATTTCAACAACTATCTGCGCGAGGGGCCGGACGGCTGGTGGGTCATTGCGGATCTGAAGGGCCCCGGCTACGTATCGCGCTTCTGGTTTACCGGCGCCGAATCGCAGGATCATCGGGTGCGATTCTATTTCGACGGGGAGCGGACGCCGCGTATCGATATGACGATCGGGGAGTTATGCGGCGGGGCGGAGCCGTTCCGGTATCCGCTGGGCCAGTACGAGAACTACTGCTGGTACACCTACATCCCCGTACCGTACGAGAAGAGCCTGGTCATCATGGTGGAACGCGGGGGATTCAAGCAGGACGGATGGCCCCGCATCTTCTACCAGGTCAACCAGGTCAGCCTGCCCGATGGGGAATCTGTCGCCAGCTTCAATCCGGACTTGTCGGAGCGCGATCTGGAGGTGCTGCGAAGCATCCGGGATCAATGGACGCGCAGTGACTTCTTTGACACGCCGATACATACGGATACGGTTCGACACCGTGTGGCGGTTCAGCCCGGTGAGTCGGTGCAGATCGAGTGGCCGCCCGGTCCTGCGGTCATTCGGGCATTGCGCATCACGCCAGACTATGCGGCGCTGGACACCGCGTCGTCGCGCGAGGCGTTGATGCGGGATATCATCCTGTCCATGCGCTGGAATGGCGAAGCCGACGCGTCCGTCGAGACGCCGCTGGGCGATTTCTTCGGCAGTGTATGGCGTCGCCAGCGCTTCGAGTCGATGTTCTTCGGCAAGCGCGAAG
>CAYRPR010000394.1:0-2830 GCA_964425945.1 uncultured Verrucomicrobiota bacterium
ACCACATACATCAGCCCCATGTTGAACTCCTCCATCGGGCGCCATAACTCCGCCGTCGCCTGATACGTGGCTTGCAGCAGAACGCCATGAATAACAAAGTCCATGACCGCCCACGCCAGAAATACAGCCGCCACCGCCCCAACCACTTGCTTACCCATACTCCACCTCCGCATTGTTTGACTGATAGAGCAACCCGCACTGATTTTCCACTATCCGACGTCGAAATAAAGAGGAATTTCACACCCACGGACACGCCGAACGCCTTGACGTCATTCCGGGGTTTCCATCAGGCGGTAGAATTGCCAGGGCGCGTCAAACGCATCCGACACCGTGAACCGGCCGAACAGCGGCATCGGTTCGAAGACGGGGATGACAATCGAGTTGGTCCAGTCGCCGGAGACCATGTCCGATGTCTTCTGCAAATCGAATTCCGGCCCCAGATCCGCCCACTCGATCACGGCGCTGCCGTTCGTCCGCGACAGTCCCAGCGCGGGGCTCGCCAGTTCCGCGGGCACTTCGACGCCGATACGATAGATGAGCAATTCGTAATCGCCCGGGTCCCCGTCCACGTTAGGCGTGAATACATCAACCATGAGGGCGGGTAAAACGGAAGGAATCAGAATATCGACGAGCGCCGGATCGGACAACTCGTAACTGCTATAGTTGAAACTGCCCGTCCCGTAATAAGGAATCGTGAACCCCGTAAATGGGTTAAGCGCGGCGGTCCCGACATCGGTGGGCGTCCAGCCCGAGCGATGCTCCAACACAGCGGAATGCACTTCAATCGTGTACGGCCAGCCGGACGCCACCGGCAACCCGTAGTAGTCCGTCTCAATGAATCCGTCGCCCTGATCCGTTTCCCCGGCGACCACGGCGGCTTCGGCGAAGAACACCAGATCGGTGAGGGATATGCCGGGCGGCAACACCACGCCCTCGGGCAACGGCAGGTCGGCCGGCAGGGTGTTGGGCACACTGAAGCGGGTCACAGGCAGAATCTGCCTGTCGTCCGGATGATGGTTGCCGCCCACCTTTGCGGTGGGCGTTACGAATTCACCGAGCAGGGCTTTCATGGCGGTCCGCGGGCTGATGAAGAGATCCTCCGAAAGCAGTTTCTCCTCGGTCACGCCCAGTAGCGTCGTCAGCGACATGAACGTCTGGTCGGTCAGCGTCGCGACGCGCGGTCCGGGATACGGCGGGCTGTACCCGTCGCCGGGGGAACTACCGGGCGGCAAACCCTGCACGGGCAAGGTGAAGGCATCCTGATGCCGTGCGCCCAACAGATGCAGGGCCTCGTGCATACCTATGTTGATGGACGCCCGAACGATCTGTTCCGAGGTTTGATCGCCGAGATCGATGCCCACGATCTCCAGCATCATCCGCGCGTTGACGTGGGCATCGTCATCCGCTTCCAGATTCCGGAAATCCACGCCGTCCGATGTTCCCGCGGAGGAGGCATTGAAGAAGACCGTGCTGTACTCTCCGCTGGCGGGCGGGGCATTGGTCGCGCTCAAACCGAGCAGGCTGAAATGCCCGTGCATCTCGGCAACGATCTGATCGCGCTCGGCCAGGCTGTAATCGTGATCGGTTGGAGCTCCGGTATAGAAGGTGTCGTAATCGAGGAGAAATATCTGCCCCTGCCCCCAGACAAGCACAGGCCATACCACAAGCATGAACGTACCTAACCGTCCCATTCGGTGTCCCCACAGGTGATGGGTGGTCCTCCTTCTCCTTGCCACTATGCATACCCCCGAACAGCAAGCGGTTCAACCCCGGATTGCGAGTAATCTCTTGAAGCACCGCGCAAAGCGGACTATATTGGTCGGGTATAAGGAGTCGGATACTCATGACGACAGTGAACCTGAACACCGATATGAAGATGTCGGAAATTCTCGCCGCGATGCCCGGCGCCCGCCGCGCGCTGTTTTCCGGTTTTCATATCGGGGGGTGTCAGAGCTGCGGATACTCGGAGGAAGACACGCTCAAGGAAGTGGCGGCCAAGCACGAGAAGGACGCGGACGAAATTCTCGCCTACCTCCATCAAGCACATCAGAAAGACATCAAGCTTCAGATCTCCGCCGATGAATTGCGTAGCCGGATCGGGGGACGGACGCCTCCCCGGTTGATCGATCTGCGCAGACGGGAGGAGTACGACGCCGGACACATCGATGGCGCGGACCTGATCAACGAGCAGTTCGCCGAGGAGGTCATGGCGTGGCCGAAAGACACCGCCATCGTGATGTACTGCGGAAACGGATTCGGCAGCCTGAATGCCGTGGCGTACATGGCGGACTATGGATTCACGAACGTCCGTTGCCTGGCCGGCGGCTATGCCGCGTGGACCAACGGGACAACCTAGCATGACCGATATATCGCAGTTGCCGTATTTGATCCGTCTGCTCGATGACGAGTCGCCGGTCGTGCGTAAGGCCGTCGAACGCGAACTGCTCGCGCTCGGTCCGGACCTGGAGAAGGAGGTTGCCGGTGATCGCTACATCCTGTCTCCGCGCGAACGAGCGGTCCTGCATTCCATCCTCGATATCCGTCGCCGGGCGTGGCTCAAGGAATCGTGGGAAGCCTGGCATGCGATGGAGGACGGAAAGGCGAAACTCGAAAACGGATTGGGCCTGATCACCGAGTTCCAGAACGGCCCACACCATCCCCCCACGGCATCCCGGCTCCTCGACGAACTGGCGGCCGAATACAAGCATGTGCACCGCGAGGCCGACGAGATCACGCTGGCGGAGTTTCTTTTCAAGGTCAATGACATCCGCGGAGCGATCGAGGACTACTATCATCCATGGAACAGCAATCTGGTGCGTGTGGTCGAGCG
>CAYRPR010000395.1:0-2829 GCA_964425945.1 uncultured Verrucomicrobiota bacterium
CGGCGAGTTCGACTTCCGCCTCCGTGGTGACGGCAAAACTCGTTCCGCGCGACGCCGCGTCCGTGATGGCGCGCACCACATTGTCGTGGGCGTGGCCCAGGATCAGCGGTCCGAACGACATGCAGAAATCGATGAGGGAACGGCCATCGACCGTGGTCAGCCGGGCGCCCCGGGCTTCGCGCGCGAAGATGGGGTCGCCTCCGACCGAGCGGAACGCGCGTACCGGACTGTTCACGCCGCCGGGCATGGCCTGTTCGGCGCGCTGTTTGAGTGTCGGGTTGGTCATGATGGAATCCGTTGCGAGTAACGATAATGGCTTTGGCGCGCGGATCAAGCCGCAAAGTGCCGTCCGCCAATAGCACGACAACCCGTCCTCGCAGGGAGAACGGGTTGTCGAGTTCAGCCGGAATGATCCGGAGTTCAGGCCTTGGCTTTACGTCCGCGACGTTTGGCCGCCGCCCCTTTGCCGCTCAGTGTGAACAGCCCGCGGCCGGCGCGTTTAAAGGCGGGATCGCGATACAGCAACACCGCCAATCCGCGCGACGGGTCGGACGATTTGGATTTCATGCCGCGGGCTTTCAACGCCGCGACGATTTCCTTCAGCGAGAGCGCCTTCCTGGCGGACGACAACACTTCGAGCAGGAGCTGTTTCTGCGATCCTTTTCGGATGGATCCTTTGGGGCGCCCGCGTTTGCGTCCGGTCGACTTCCCGGAGCGTGTGGGGGCAGACTTGACCGCCACGGAACGTCCGCCCAGCAACCGGGCCAGACGATTCTCCAGTTCAACCTTGCGTGATTCCACTTTGTCAATCTGCTTCCGCAGATTCAACGCCGCACGCAGATCGCGCGCACTGATACTGATACTCATTCTCTAGTAGCTCCTTTCATTGGGTAGACAAGAATTAAGACTAACAAAACACAGATTTGGAAATAAGCAAGTGGCAACACTATAACGGCGCGTGCTACAGCATTTCCCCTGACAGGCCGTAGCGCTGTATCGCTTTAAGCGTGGAAGGGCCCACGGCCAGCCATATCCGTGACGCGTTACGTTCATCCGGAAACGACTGGAAGTAGGCGTTCACCGCGCTCGTGCTGGTGAAAAGGACGCGATGGAACGGCATGCGCGGCAAGGTCTTATAGGATATCGTCCGGTTGTTGTAGAAGACGCGGAGGGTCAGTTCAATGTGATGTTCCCGCAGGCTGTCGATGCGTTCCTGCTGTGGCGCCTGATCGGAGCAGGGATAGAGGTAATTCCCGGCGAACTGCGTTCCCAGGCGCGACTTCAATGTTTGAATGCCGCCCCAGTTGTCGGCGGCGCCGTCGGCCCGCAGTCCGTACAGACTCAATTCATCGGCGGTGGATGGTCCTACGGCCAGCAGGCGTTTGCCGTGCAGGGCGCGCGCGTCGTTCTGATGCATCAACGCTTCCATGAAACTGCGCACGGCAAATCGCGACGGGAAAATTACACCGTTTACGGTGTCGAGCGTGTCGTTGAGCGTGGCGACGCGTTCCGCAAGCGGTCGCGCGACGAGTTTGATCAGGGGCCAGTGAATCAGCGGTCCGTACCTGAGAAACTGTTCCGGATCCGTTCCGACGAAGAGGGTGGTGGTGGGGATGGGCCATGGCTTAACGCCGACGAGGGTGACCGCCGGCCGTTCAATCGGCCGGTCCGCCAGACCGTCCACCGACGTGAAGCGGATGCCTTCATCCCGGTAACCCAGTCGTTCGCCGATGGCCACCGGGGCGTCCGGCGACCAACCGGCCTCCAGCAGGCGCGTACGGAGGTCCGGTATGGCCGACACGCCCATATAAATCGCGAGATTGCCTCGGTCGGGGCCGGGTATCGGATCCGGCGGTCCGGCGGCGGGTACGTGTCCGGAAAACAGGGTGATGCTTCCGCCGTTGCCTTTGTGGGTCAATGCCGTATGGGCTTTCGCGGCGGCCACTTGGGCCGCGGTCAGGGCGGGGATGATATCGGCGCGGATGTTCCACGCGGACAGGAACTCCAGTTCTTCACTCAGATGGGCGAAGATGGCCGGATCGCCTCCGTGCAGGCGCACGACCAGCTTGCCCTGTTCGGCTTCCGTCAGCATGCGCCGTTGAATTTCGCTGTGGGAGATCGACCGCGCGCCGCCGACCTTGCCGACCGCCACGGCCTTGTCGCGTATGGCCAGTAGGATATCGTCCGGTACCAGGCGGTCATGCAAAATGATGTCGGCGTGTTTGAGATACCGTTCCGCGCGCCCGGAAATCAGGGAGGGATCGGCCGGACAGCCGACCAGCGCCACCAGACCGGCGGTGCGACGGACGTCCACCGCCCTTAACCACTCCAGCAGTTCGGTCTGGTCGCGTCGCACGACGATGGCGAGCCGTCCTTGTTGCGGGACGGGGTCGTAGTCGAGGTGCCGGGTAATCCGATGTCCCAGTTCCAGGCGTTCCAGGGCGCAGGCGGCGACCACGATGGCGTCGAAAGCCCCGTTATCGAGCTGTTCCGTCCGTTCCTGGATCGTACCGCGCAGGGGAAGGATTTCGGCGTCGGGATACAATCGCCGGATCTCCTGGTCGCGTTTGGTGCTGCTGGTTCCGATACGGCGCGGTGTCTCGTCGGGGGACAACCCCCTGCGATAAACCAAGGCGTCGCGGATATCCCGGGCCCGCAGCAGGGCGGCGACACACAATTCGCTGCGGGGGGATTGCGGCATGTCTTTGGCCGAGTGGACCGCGATATGGGCGTCACCGCGGATCAGGGCCTCGTCGAGTGTGCGGGTGAAGAAGTCGTCCGGCACCGACGGATCGGACAGGAGCGTTTTCCGCTCCAGGTCGCCGGGCG
>CAYRPR010000396.1:0-2820 GCA_964425945.1 uncultured Verrucomicrobiota bacterium
GCCGTGACCGACGCGATCGAGGCGGCCCGGACCGGCTCGCCGATCCTACACGAGGAGCAGCCGGACGGGAACATCCTCAATCACATCAAGGACGGCAAGGGCGACTTGCATCCCGCGTTCAAGGATTGCGATGTCGTGGTCGAACGCACCTACCGAACGCCGATGACGGAACAGATATTCCTCGAACCGGAATGCTCGATCGGCGTGCCGAAGGGGTACGACCCGTCGCGGTTCGGCGGCGCACTCGATGAACAGGCCGATCGCGGCATCCGCGCGCGCCACAAGAAGGTCACAATCTATTGCGGCACGCAGATCCCGTACGCCGACCGCGACCAGACCGCGGCGGCCCTCGGCATCAAGAACGAGGATGTCCGCGTCGTCGCCACGCTGATGGGCGGCGGATTCGGCGGCAAGGAAGACGCCGCGGGACAGATTCACGCCGCCTTGCTCGCCGAGCGGACCCAGCGGCCGGTAAAGATGCTGTACGTGCGCGAGGAAAGCCTGTTGTTCCATCCGAAGCGCCACGCGACGGTCATCCGCATCAAGACCGGCGCGAAGAAGGACGGGAAACTCGTCGCCGTCGAGGCCGAACTGTACGGCGACGGCGGCGCCTACGCGAGTCTGAGCGAGAAGGTCATGACGCGCGCGACGACGCACGCGTCCGGCCCATACGACGTGCCGCACGTGAAGGTCGATTGCTACGCGATGTACACGAACAACACGCCCTGCGGCGCGTTTCGCGGATTCGGCGTGACGCAGAGCTGCTATGCGGTCGAAAGCAATATGGATATCGTCGCGCAGGAGCTGGACCTGGATCCGATCGAGTTCCGCCGCATGAACGCGCTCGACGTCGGCGGCGTCACCTGCACGGGCCAGGTCATGCGCGAGAGTGTCGGTCTGAAGGCGACCATCGAGCTGGCCGTACAGGACATGCAGGCCCATCACGAGGAACAGGGCGAGAAATTCCGTTGGACCTGGTCCGAGGGCTCCAAGCGGTACGCGTGGGGCTTTGCTGTGGGTTACAAGAATACCGGCTTGGGCGGCGGCGCGCCGGACAAGTCGGGCGCCGAGGTCGAGGTCTGGGTGGACCCGGCCAAGGGCGTGATGGCGGAAGTCCGCACCTCGTCCGCGGAAATGGGTCAGGGTCTGCCCGCCGTGCTCGCGGCCTGCGCGGCGGAGGAACTCGGCCTGAAGTATGAGCAGGTCCGCGTGTTGCTGGGCGATACCGATGTCTGTCCGGACGGCGGGCCCACGACGGCCAGCCGCCAGACCTATGTGAGCGGCAACGCCGCCCGCATCGCCGCGCGCCAGTTGCGCGTGGTGCTGGCCAGCGTGGCCGCCAACCGTTTGGGGCATTCGCCGGGCGAATTGGAGTATCGCGAGGGCCGCTTCCGCGCAAACGGATCGTCGGCCACCCTCGAAGAAGTGATCGGCTGGGCGAAGGACGAGCACAAGCCGACGAAGATGTTTTACGAGTATTGGGCGCCGAAGACCCAGCCGCTCGGCACCGGCGGCGACATGCATGTCGCGTTCGGGTTCGGCACGCAGGCCGCGCTGATCGAGTTTGACGCCGAGACCGGCCATCTGGACGTGCTCAAGGTCGTCGCCGCGCATGATGTCGGTCGCGCGATCAATCCGTTGACGCTCGAAGGCCAGATCGAGGGCGGCATCATCATGTGTCTCGGCAACGCGCTGACCGAACATTACGTAATGGAAAACGGCAAACCGTGGACCACCGTCATGGCGCGGTATAAGATGCCGAGCATCAAGCACACGCCGAAGATCGTCTCGCGGTTTGTCGAGCATCCGTCCGCGGGCGGTCCGTTCGGCGCGAAGGGTATCGGCGAATTATCCAGCATACCGACCACGCCGGCCATCATCAACGCCCTCTACCACGCCACCGGCGTGCGACTGTACAGCATCCCCTACGACCAGGACGCGTTCCTCTGCGCGATGAAGGCCGGGCAGAAAGAGGTCCTCATGGGCTGGGGCGATTACGAGCCGGTCGCGCCCCTCCCGAAAATCGACGTGCTGGCCCACGCGGGCGCTTAAGAGGTTTCAGTGTTCAGTGTTCAGTGTTCAGTGTTCAGTGTTCAGTGCCCGGTTTTCCAATCGTTGGAAACCCGAAGAAGGCCCTTTTCCAATCATTGGAACTCTTCCCTGAACACTGAATACCGAACACTGAATACTGATTTCCCCTATGCGTGTGCGATTTCGGCGGGCGGTGGTTGACCTTTCGGCGGAACCTGCTTATCATGGCCCGTTTATTTGAAGAGGAGCCTATGAAGATCATTGAATCCATCAACCGGGACGTCCTTAAGAAGAGCGTCGAACGCGCCCGCGAACGCGGCGTCATCCTGCCCACCTTCGAACAGCAGAAGGATCCGTCCAGGATTCCCGCGAAGGTCGTCGAGAAACTCAAGAAGATCGGCTTGTGGGACATCAACCCGCTGAACCTGTTCCGCATTACGTGGAAGAACGAGGCGAAGGCGTTCGGCGGCGGATACGGCGAGGGCACCTGGCTGGAATTCCCGTCGGAGCTGACCGGCGTCCGCGCGCGGCTGGTCGGATTGGAAGGCAAATGGTTCCCCACCGGCGCGCACAAGGTCGGCGCGGCATACGGCTGTCTCGTTCCGCGGCTGGTATCCGGCAATTTCGACCCGACGCGCCAGAAGGCCGTCTGGCCGTCCACCGGCAACTACTGTCGCGGCGGCGCGTACGATTGCGCCCTGCTCGCCTGTCCCGCCGTGGCGATTCTGCCCGAGGGCATGAGCCGGGAACGGTTCGAGTGGCTGAAGGAGATCGGCACGGACGAGATCA
>CAYRPR010000397.1:0-2810 GCA_964425945.1 uncultured Verrucomicrobiota bacterium
CGTATCGCATCAATGGGCGTACAGCTTCGACGGCTCCACCTTCACGCTGATCGACAGCGCCGTGGTGCGCATTGGCAATGGGTCGAGCGATTTCGATTTCTCGGGCACGGTCGCCCTGCAGAATATCGGTCCCAGCTCGGATGTGACGTTGGGCTATTATGCCACCGGTCAGACGACCAGCGGCGGCTGGGGCTTCTCCTCGCCCGGCTTTGATGTGGATGGCAGCTTCACGGCGATTCCGGAACCGAGCGTATTCGCGCTGCTGGCGATCGGCGGCCTGGCGCTGCTGCGCTTCTCGCGTCGTCGCAAAGCCTGATCTGTTACTTCAATAGAAAAAAGAGCGCCTTTTCAGGCGCTCTTTTTTTTGGTACACAGGCAGGATGATGGGCCGAAATGCATTCGTCTTCGCGCTGGTCACCGCCGTCCTGATCGCCTGGCTCGCGGCGAGCACACTGCGCTGGGACGCGGCGGTCCGCGACTATGAATCCCTGTTCACGGCGGATGACGAGTCCGGACAGATCGCGTCGGCCATTCCCGGACGCATCTTTCTCGATAACGACGCCTATTACTGGGTGGACTACGCTCGCGCGATGGTTCAGCAAAGACAATGGCGTATCCGTCATACGGAGTCTGACAATCCGCCCGATGGCCGCCCGGTGCACTGGAGCCAGTCGATCGCCTGGCTGATCGTCCTGGCCGGCGGCGCGCAAAGCGTATTGACCGGACAACCGATACACGACGCGCTGGAGAACGGGGCCATCTGGGTCGGCCCCCTGCTTTATTTCCTGCTTATCGTGGGAACGGGTTATCTGATTCGGCGACGCATCGGGCTCGCGGCCGCCCTGCTCTGGATGCTCAACCTCTCGGCCCTGCCGTTCGTCCTCTGGTCGTTTCATCCACTCCGTCCGGATCATCACGGCCTGCATCTGGGGATTCTGATCGCCAGCCTCTTATGCCTGATACTCGGCGGGCTGGGCTGGGTACGATCGGACACGACGGATCGCGGAATGGCGCCGGATAAGGACTCGTTGCGCCTGCCGGGCCCGCGCGCCGCCCGAAACTACTTCATGGCATCCGGCGTGTTCGGCGGCTTGGGAATCTGGACCGGCGCCACCGTCCAGCTCTTCGGCGTCGGTCTCTTTGCCGTGTCAGCGTTCCTGTTGGTGTATTTCATGCCCACACGATTGTCCGCCGAACCGGACGCGGGGCGATATGTCCCTTCCTTGTGGCGGATATGGGCGGTGAGCGGTTCCGTGACATCCCTGCTCCTGTACCTGGTCGAATACGCGCCCGCCTTTCCCGGCATGCGGTTGGAGGTCAATCACCCGTTGTACGCCCTGTCGTGGTTTTGTGCGGGCGAGCTGCTGACGCGTCTGTCAGCCATGAAAACGTCTCGGAACCCGACTCGTATCGCGGCCATCGGGCTCCTGGGATTGGGCGCCGCCTGTCTGCCGATCCTGCTCCTCTGGGGTCCGGCGGAGTGGCACACCCTTCGGGATCCACTGATGCAACGGGTTCATGAATACATTGCCGAGTTCCGGACGTACCGCGAGACCTACGCCGCGGCGCCCTGGCTAACGGCCCTGAAATGTTTCGGTGTCCTTCCCCTCCTGCTGGTGGTGGCGCCCCTGCTGGCCGACGAGAAGCGCACGTCGCTCTACGAATGGGCGGCGCTGTGGATGGCGTTTCTGCCCGCCCTGGTCTATACCGGCCTCACGCTCTGGCAGATTCGCTGGTCCAACTTCGCGTCCGCCTCCCTGCTGCTGCTCGCCCTGATGGTACTGGCGGTCCTGCGGCGGGAACCGGACCGCGCCGGACGACTCCGCGGGATGCATCTGTTGATCGTCGCGCTGGCCGCTCAGGCGGTCTATTTCACGGCCACCCAGTTTCGGGATACGCATTGGCGGAACATCTCGTCGGAACGCGTCGGTGAAATCATCACGCCTATGGTCCAGCGGCAATTCGCGTCACGGCTTGGCGCATTGGATACCGGCGGGACGTTCCGGGTCATCAGTGCGCCACATACGGCGGCCCATTTTCAGTATTACGGCTCCCTGCCCTGTGTCGGCTCCTACTACTGGGAAAACCGGGACGGCCTTCGCGCGACCGCCGCGTTTTTTGCGGCGGAGGATATTGAGATCGCCCGGCGCATCGTGCGGGATCGGGGCATCACGCATATTGTCATGCCGGCCCGCCCGGAGTTCGTCGGCATGATGTACTATGTCCACAGCGGCGAACGCTCCGAACGGGGCGCCGGCCGCTCGATGGCGGCGCGTTTGATAACCCGCCCGAACGATCTGCCTCCATGGATTCGTCACAACGCGGAGTTGGAGAAATCGCTCCAGCCCGGATACCGCTTCGTCGATGGTACGGTGTTCACAACGCATCGGGTTTTCACCATCGATCCGGACGCGCTGAACGTTGAACTGGATTAGTCCGGTCCATTTCTGTATGCAGGGGACATGAGCGGGCGTTCCATGCCAATTCCGCCGGAGGTCCTGCGAACCGTCGGGATGGTCGTTCTCATCCTGGCGGCCACGTTTGCGCTCTATGCGCCAGTGCTCGGATACGACTTCGTCGGATTGGACGACAAGGCGTATGTGAGCGAGAACCCGATGACGCGCGGCGGACTGTCCATGGAGTCCCTGAAGTGGGCCTGGACGGTGAACCTGCAGGGATACTGGGCGCCGGTCTTGTGGATGTCGTACATGCTGGACGCCACCTGCTTCGGCCCGGAACCCTGGGGCTTTCATTTCACAAATGTCCTTCTTCATGCGATCAATGCCGTTTTGGTGTTCTGGTTGTTGAGC
>CAYRPR010000398.1:0-2807 GCA_964425945.1 uncultured Verrucomicrobiota bacterium
CCAGCGTGACCGTCGGGGCGAGGGTATAGATGTACACGGCGCCGGCGATGATCAGGACCGTCCAGAACGCGCTCCAGTCCGCCTTACGGAAAAAGGGGCCGCTTTGCCGATCGAAAAAGGCGGCTTGCTCCTCCTCCCGGGTGAACGAGGACGGCGGCTTGCTGAACTGCTGTTTGGATGTGTCAGATGCCATGATATGTGCTGGAACCGGAACCCGCCACAGGTAAAGGCCAGACAGTATGTGGATTCGCCTGAGAGCGTCAAGCCCTATGCCCGTGTCCATTTGACGCCGCAGGGAGGATGGACGTTCAAACCGGAGCGCTTCTAACGCAGAAATATGATGGCCAGGACCACGGCGCCGTAGAGGGCCATGTCGATCAGCAGGGGCGGGTCGGTCAACAGGGTACGTTCCGGATGGCCGCCCTGCTCATGCCGGTAGACGAGATCGAGGTAACGGAACAGGCCGAAGATCACGAAGGGGATCGTGAAGCCGAGCGCCGAGGTCCCGAATTTCTCGACCGTTTCGGGCCAGAGCGTGTAGAGGGCGTAGCAGACGATGGTGGCCGCGCTGACAATGGCGATCAACTGATCGAGCAAGCCCTCATGATAGTGCTGAAGACTGGAGCGCGTCCCGCCGGATACGTCGTTCAGCACGACCTTTTCATGACGGCGTTTGCAGAGTCCGAGAAAGAGCGCGAGCAGGAGCGTGCAGAGCAGGAGCCACGGGGATATCATCACCCCAATCGCGACGCCGCCGGCAATCGCGCGAAGAACAAAACCGCCGGCGATGACGAACACATCAACGAGCGCCACGTCCTTCAAGAGAAAGGTGTAGACCATTTGAAGGGCCAGGTAGCCGCCCACCACGGCGGCCAGGAGGCGATCTATCCACGCACTCCCCAGCAGGGAGCCGGCGATCAATACGACGGCGCCGATCGCGGCCGTCGACGGGTTCAATTCACCTGTCGCGATCGGGCGCAGTTTCTTCGTGGGATGCAGGCGGTCCTTGGCCGCGTCGCGGATATCGTTGATCAGGTAGACACCGCTCGAGGCGAGACAGAACAGCAACGCGGCGATCAGAACGATCCAGCCGTCGGCCGGATGAATATCCTGGTGCTGATCGCCCAGCGCGAAAAGGAACGCGGCGAACACGAGCGCATTCTTGGTCCACTGCGCCGGCCGCATCGCAATCAGAAACGACCACGCCAGGGGTCGTTTGGACGGTATGTCGTTCATGCCTTCACGCTCCTTGGGTGCCGTGCGCGCGGCCGGCGGCGCAGGCCCGCCTCGAACCACAGTTTCCACACCCGCCACAACGCCTCCCGGACGATGGCCGAGTTCATCTTCGACGTGCCCTCACGACGTTCTTCAAACGTGATCGGCACATCGACGATATGAAAGCCCAGCATCCAGGTCCGATGACTCATCTCGATCTGGAATGAGTAGCCGTTGGAATGGATGTGGTCGAGATCGATGGTTTCGAGTACGGCGCGACGGTAGCATTTGAAGCCGCCCGTCGGATCGGTGTAGGGCATGCCCGTGATGATACGGACATACAGGCCGGCGGATTTGCTCAGTACGAGCCGGTTCAACGGCCAGTTGATCACACGGATGCCGCCGATATACCGCGATCCCAGCGCGAGGTCCGCCGTCTCCACGGCCTTCCGGATCGCGGGGATTTCATTCGGGTCGTGCGAGAAATCGCAATCCATTTCAAAGATGAACTGGTAGGACCGCTCCAACGCCCATTTGAAACCCGCGATATAGGCGCGGCCCAGGCCCTGCTTATCCTTGCGGTGCAGCACGTGGATGCGCGGTTCGGATCCCGACAGTTCGTCGAGGAGTCGGCCGGTCCCGTCCGGCGAATGGTCGTCCACGAAGAGAATATCCACATCCGGACAGACGCTGAAGATGGCCTGTTGAATGGCCGATACGTTGTCCTTCTCGTTGTAGGTCGGGATGATGATCAGCGTCTGGTTCATGTGCCTGCACTTTACGGGTACGATACCGGAAACTCAAGAAGATGTTATTTGGACAGCGCAGGAGGAATTGTGTTAGATTCTGCTACAAGAAAATGAAATATCCCATTCGAAAATATGGCGATCCGGTATTGCGCGAGAAGGCTCGTCCGGTGGACGAAGTCACCGAAGAGGTGCGCGCGTTCGCGGCCAATCTGATCGAGACCATGCGCGGCGAGCGGGGCCTGGGCCTGGCCGCCCAGCAGGTCGGCGAAACCCGCGCGGTCTGCGTGGTGGAAGTGCCCCGTGAACTGGATATGGATGAGCGGGGCGAACGGCTCCATCCCGATATGCCCACGCCGCTGGTCCTGATCAATCCCGAAATCGTTGAGTTTTCCGACGACACTGTATCCGCGCAGGAGGGCTGTCTCAGTTTTCCGGAAATCTACGCGCCGATTACCCGGTCCGAATCCATCCGCATCCGCTACAAGGATCTGGACGGGAAGGACCATGACGAGCGGTTCCGCGCGATGGCCGCGCGCGTGATCCAGCACGAGGTCGATCACCTGAACGGCATCCTCTACATCGACCGCATGTCGCAGATTAAGAAAATCGCCATCAAAGGCCGTCTGCGCCGCATGAAGGAAGAGACGGAAGAACGCTTGGGTCTGTTGACCTAGAACCTGCCACGAAGTAGTTTCCGGCTCGGCCGGAGGCCTCGCCCTACCTTGAGAACACGATGTATCATCGATGAATGGTAGGGCGAACCCTTCCGCCTCCGCAACGCTTCGGCGGGACAAGCCGGGTGAGCCGACTTCAGGATGGGTTCTGGATGTTTTCCGGAGCGGG
>CAYRPR010000399.1:0-2799 GCA_964425945.1 uncultured Verrucomicrobiota bacterium
CCAGCATCAGCTACACCTCACCCGATGAGCGCTGGCAGGTGATACTCTATGGCCTTGATGACCGCTTTCATGACACCATCCTATTGCGCAGTATATCCGCCGTCGACCGTCAGTGTTGTCCCGGTGATCCAGCGGGCCGCGTCGGAGAGCAGGAACGCCACCGCATGGGCGACATCAACCGCCTCGCCCAATCCCAAGGGATGCGCCGTTTCCACGGCTGACAGGGGTCCGTCACCCAAGGCGGCGCGAAGGCGCTCCTCCATGGGAGTTTTAACCAGCCCGGGCGCCACGCAGTTCACCCGTATGCGTTCCGGCGCCAGCTCCATGGCCAGCGAGCGAGCGGCCGCTATCAGTGCGCCCTTGGTGCTGGAATAGCCCGACTGTACCGGCTGTCCCGCCAATCCGGCAATCGATGAGACCAAGACGATGGATCCCTGTTCTGCGCGAACGTCCTTGCGGCGAAGACCCTTGGCCAACAACAACGCCGCCTGAACATTAATGCTCCACATACGCTGGAGATCACCTTCGTTCATGATGCGGAGCGGCGCGACCAACTGTATCCCGGCGGCATGAACCGCGCCGTGGAATTTTCCTCCCGACGATGCCCATTCCTTCATTCGATCCGGCAGATCGGTTGCCGTGGCCAAATCCACACATTGATAGGCATGTCCGTCGCCGGCCATCTCCGTCACAACTTGACGAAGGCGTTCTTCATTGCGAGCGACAGCGAGTATGGAGCCGCCCCACTGACTCAGCACGATGGAGACCGCCCGTCCAATACCGGATGAAGCGCCGGTGACGAGGTACCTGCGGCCGGATAGGTCAAAAGGGTTCATGAAGGAACTTACTGCAGCTTGTCGCCCACCAGTTTGAGGAGGTCGTTGACCGTCTCGGCTTTGGCGACAGCACCGGGATCGACCGTCACCCCCAGATGGCGGTCAGCCAGAGCTATGAAACCCACTGTAGCCAGCGAATCCCACTGCTCCCGCTCGGCTAGCACATCGTCTGCCTTCAACGTGCCCTCGGGCAATTCCATCATGTCATCCATCAGTACAAGAAACTCGGCTTGGGTCATGACATTACCTCTCGATGAATGGTGACTCGTTATAGTCAAGAATAACCGGAGTTGCGGGACCGGTCAATTCACTTGTCGCCGCTCGATGTGTCTGGCATCGAGATACGGCCCAATCCCCGCAAATATACGTCGTGTGGTACCGCCCAGTGTCCGGTTACGTGCTGGCCGGCCTGCACGGACCGCACCACGACGGAACCCAGGGTCACGCGGGCGCCATGGCCGATGCGAATGCAGTTCGTGATGGTTGCGCCGGGACCGATATAGACATCCTCTCCGATCACCACACTGCCCCCGATCACCGTGCCGGCACAGATTCGCGTACGGGCGCCCACGCACACATTATGCGCGACATGCACAAGCGCATCGATCTTCGCATCCGGGCGTATGATCGTATCGCCGCCGAAAATGGCGCGTGCAATATGCGTATTCGCCTGGATCTCGACATCACTTCCGATATCCACGCCGCCGACATGCTCGACGCCGACGCGCCGGCCATCCCGCTCATAGAATTGAAAGCCCTGCGAACCGATCACGGCGCCGGCCCGGATCACCGTCCGGACGCCCACCTTCACGCCGGGCATAAGCTGAACGCCGGCTTCCACCACGACGTCTTCCCCGATCCGCACGCCCGTTTCGGCCACGTGCGCGGCCGGATGAATGCGAGCGGACGAGTGGATATCCGTCTGGCCGTGCCGTCCGTAAAACGTCGTGGACCGGGCCAGATGGTTATGCAGATCGAAGAAAGCCCGGCGGGGATGATCATGAATCAACACCCCGATATGCGCGGGCAGCAACGATGCCACATCCGGCGATGCGATAACCGCTGAAATCCCCTTGTTCTTCAGGATCGGGGGCAGGAATTTCTTTCCTTCCGCCCACGATAACAGGTCCCTTCCCTCATGAATGGAAAAGCCCAGATTCGAGAATGACGCGTGACGCAGTACGCGCCCCCGCACCACGTCGGCCACATCCGACAACCGATAGCTTGATTCGCTCATAAAGTATCCCCGTCAATCGGGCTGAATATCCCGCGCGAGCCATCCGCCGCCCCGTTGGGCCAGGTAGTCCACCAGACTGACAAACATGGTCCGGGCGCCGACCCCCGGATTCTTCAACGCATCCAGTTCCGCGCGCGTCAACGAGGCATAGGACCGATTTGCCCGCCTGACGGCTTCCAACCCTTCGGATGTGCGCGCATTGGTATAGATGTATCGAGGATGGAAATTGAACATCTGCACGCCGACCTTTCCATCGAGGAATTTCTCCGCATCCCAAACGGGCGCGGGCGTCGCCATTTCCAGGTTATCCTGATAGACAAACGGAATGCGGACCAGCAGGTCTCCGCCCCAATGGAACGGCGTCGCGTAGGCGCCGGGCGCATGCCCCAGATACGTGGAGCACTCATGCCGTATGGGCGTATGACCAAGGTAATGACGCCAGAGATAATCCGACTGGATCAGGCCGTGCGATCGCGCGCTCACGGCTTCCGGAGCGAAATCGAGGCAGTGTTTCACCACATCCTCCATGTTGGCGCCGTGCGAGGATCCTTCTTTGAAACTCGGATGAATACCCAGCTCAAAAAGGTCGCGGTGCCGGCGAATAGGTTCCCATACGGGTGAAGCATGCGTGACGAACCAGGTGGCTTTCACCTTATGGTCGACCAGCAACTGCGCCACCTCTTCGATGACGAAGTCGGGCATCCAATCGACGTCGAGGGATATCGC
>CAYRPR010000400.1:0-2794 GCA_964425945.1 uncultured Verrucomicrobiota bacterium
GGGCGTTGGCTGGATGTGACATTGGATGTCGCCGAACGCTGGGGTCGAATGGCGGCGGAGCGAGAGCGCGTCGGTTCTCCGCTACCCGTGTTAGACGGGCTGATCGCCGCCACCGCTCTCGCCAATGGGATGACCGTCGTTACGCGGGATGAGAAACATATTCAAGCCGCGGGTGCCGAGGTGCTGAATCCGTTTCTATTTTAACGTTGGACGTTGAGCGTTGAACGTTTAACGTTCCCATTGAGAATACCATAATGACAGATCCCAAGTACGATCTTGAAGATCGATTGTTGACCTACGCCGCGGCCATTATTCGCCTGGTGGAAGGCATGCCGAACACGCGTGCCGCCAACGCCGTCGCCGGCGAGATACGGCGCTCCGGAACATCCCCCCGATTAAATCAGGGATAAGCCCAAGCGGCTGAATGGTCGAAGGATTTCGTACATGAGCTGAGCGTGTGCCTGAAAGAGCTACGCGAGTCACGTCGTGCATTGCGCCTTATAGCCAAAGCCGGGCTGACGGAGGATATGGCGGCCACGGATGGATTGCTTTCAGAAACCGATGAGCTCGTCCGCATATTCTCTGCCAGCATCCGCACGGCCAACAAGAAGATCATGAGAGAGAATGGCGATGACAATTATAGAACTGCGGCAGACTAACTCAAACGTTCAACGTTCAACGTTAAACGCTTAACGTTCAATCTAGAAATATGCATGCGATTATACTACTCGGTGGACTCGGCACCCGGCTCAAGGAGTTGTATCCGGACATTCCCAAGGCGCTGGTGCCGGTGGCCGGGCGGCCGTTCATCGAATGGCAGGTCGACTGGTTGAAGGAAGGCGGCGTGACGCACATCCATCTGGCCGCGGGCCACAAGGCGGATCAGATTGAGGAGTGGGCCGCGCAGCAAACCGGCATTACGGTGTCGCACGAACCCCAGCCGCTCGGCACGGGCGGCGCGCTCAAGTTCGTGGAGCCGCACATTCGATCCGACTTCTTCCTCGTGATCAACGGCGACACGCTCCTACCGAATCTGGATTTCCAACGATTGGAAATGGACCACCAGAAAGTTTCCAACGATTGGAAATGTGACGCGGGCTTCCAGCCCGCACATCACGGGCCGGAGGCCCGTGCCACGATAGCCGTCACGCGCATCGATGAGGCGGGGCGGTTCGGTACGGTGGAGTTCGATGAACAGGATCGGGTCACGGCCTTCCGTGAAAAGGCCCAGCGGGATGCCGGCTGGATCAACGGCGGGGTCTATTTAATGCATCGACGGGCACTGGAAACGATCCCGGCGGACAGGCCCTGCTCCGTGGAAACGGATATCTTCCCTTCTTGGATCACTGAAGGCCGCGTCCACGCCTTTCGCTGTCCTCCGCCCCTCCTCGACATGGGCACGCCGGAGGGATTGGATGCCATGGCCGCTTATCTTTCCGGACGGCCGGGACGCAGGAATCCGGCGAGGTAGCCGGCGCCATAGGCCAGATGGGCCGTCGGAAACGCCGGGATGCAGAGCAGATACTCGGCGACGGTGTGAGCCATGCGGGCGCTTTCGCGTAAAATCACCAGCGCGTACACGATCAGCGGGGTCCACAGTCCCAGCAACAACCAGCCGTGCGCCCAGACGCTCAGCACGATGGCCGCGACCAGATAGAGCAGGAAGAGCGCCGGGACAGCCTGCCAGCCATAGGCAATATCGCTCCCCCAACGCCAGAGCCGCCCCTTATTGAAACCGTAGCCGAAGAACTGCTTGATGAAGGACCACCCGAATGTCCGCCGGTGATGATATACGCGGACATCCGGCCGATAGACCACACGGAATCCCGCCGCGCGCATCTCGGAACAAAACACCATGTCCTCCGCCGTCGCCAGCTCCTCGTGAAACATCAGGTCGCCCGCGCGGCGATAGATCATGTTGCAGGTGGGCATCTCACGGACATCGCGCGACGGGACGGGCACATGGCGGATGTAACCCTCGCCGAATCCCAGCGGACTCTCCATCACGCGCCCGGATACGCGGCGCCACAGCGGATCGTCAACCGGCGTCAGATTGGGACCTGTGACCACGCCCACATCGCCCTCGATATGCTTGAGCGCATTGACGATCCAACCGGGCTCGGGGTACGCGTCGGAATCAACCAGCGCAACGATCGGCGCCGGGGTCTTGCGCAGAGCTGCGTTACGTTTCTGAGACGGGTTACCCGGCCCCGTGGCCACGATCTCCATGCGCATCACGGGCGCGAACTCCTCCAGACGGCTCCGCCACGTTTCGTCCGGCTCGTCGTCCGCCACGAGCCAAAGGGTCCAGGCCGGGTTCAATCCATTCAATCGACTGCAGGCGGCGACGCCGTCGAGCACCCAGTCGTTCCACTCATTGAACGGGACAATGATGGCTACCGCGTCACTCATGATTACCGCCGCCGGGCTATGACGATCATGTGATGGCATAAACTGGGGCGCAACCAACCCAAGGTGAGCTGCGCAGCCTGTTTGACATGGACCAGGGCCCGGGCCGCGCGGGACGTGTGGCAATACGCCGTGTTCTCGGCGAGGAATACGACGCCTTCCACGTCGAATCCGCCGCGCTGCAGCAGCAGCGACAGGGTGGTCGGCGAGTAGATGGCCACATGATCCGGATTGTCGATTTCGCGTCCCAGGATCAGGTTCTCGAGAAAATAGATCAGGCAATTGGCGTTGGGCGTGGTGAGAATGAACAGCCCGCGCGGTTTAAGATGCTTATGCACGCGCTCGAGAAACAGGCCGGGATTCGTGATATGCTCGATCAACTCGC
>CAYRPR010000401.1:0-2792 GCA_964425945.1 uncultured Verrucomicrobiota bacterium
GGATCCAGTGTTCGCCGCGCAGGCGGTCGGCTCGCCGTTCGATCTCCTCGATGGCGGCGGCATCGGTCGTGCGGCATTGCGCGCCGCCGGGCAGACGCACAATGCGGGTCGTCGAACCGAGCGGTGGGACAATCCGGACATCATCCAGGTCGTACCGGCGCGGCCCGCCGGGTAGATCGACCACGAGCTGGTTGTCCGGCAGAAATTCTGCGACGGTCCGGTGCCGGCGGGAGGAGTGGCCGTCAAAATATTCCACGTCGAACTTCATCAGAATCCGAAATCCAGATCGAAGAGTTCCGCGGCGCTGTCGCCGATCGCGTTCACGTCCTCCTGCGCCGTGGCGACCACCTGATCGAGGTCGGCCCGCGAGTACACCTCAAGGCATGAGAGCCTGTAGGTGTACATGCGGACTTTAGCCCACGGAAACATCAGAAACAGGGTGCAGAGACAGACCAGCAGATTGGACAATGAAATCCAGCAGAATCGCGCGATGCCGAGCCGGCTCCGGAACCGGATGCGATGACCGAAGAAAAAGCCGTTCCAACAGTAGTTGTGCATGCGCGCCCGCAGTATCAGCACGCCCAATCCCATGCCCAGATACACCAACAACATCACGAGGACGACCATGAACGACGCCCGCGTCCGGCCCGTCGGATCATTCGGGACGAGCGCCGTCGAGACCAGATAGCCGAGGACACCGACGCCGATCGCGGCAGCCAGCGCCGCCAGAAACGAGGTCACATAGATGATGAATACATCCGTGCCCGTGCCGATGAAGCGGCCCCTCAACTGGCCATACGACAGGTTTCCGAAGAAGTATTCCCGCTGTTTGAAAACGGCATAGGGATATAGCAACCCGAACGTCAACATCCCCAGCAGGGGCAGGAGCAGATAGGCCGCGTACGCCCCGCCCAGGCGCCCGTGAAAACGCAGGGTCACATTGCGCCACGCCGAATTCGCGGCGAAGAAGCGGAAGGACTTGTACACCAACCAGGGCAGGATACCGAAAAAGAGTATCAGGACGACCAGCGACAGCCAGGTGTGCAGGTATTCCAACAGCATATACGACGCATAGAGAACAACGAGTATCAGGAACCCGACGAGGATCTTGCGCGGGTCGGCCAGGTAATCAAAGGGTTCACGGAACAGCCAGGTATTCTGATAGAAGTAGCGCCGCGTCCGCACACGCGCCCAGGGCGTGTAGATGCCGAGCGTCAGAATTGTGAGGGCCAGATTGACGATCCAGATTCCGAAGTACTCCTGCCAACTACCCGTGAACTCCGGGCGATCAACGGATTCGGAGCGGGGCACGGGAGGCGGCGCTGGTACAGCGCCCACAGAAATGGGTGCGGCCCCCGGCCATTCCGGCGATGTATTCAAACCGATCTCCTTCGTAATCCGAACAGAGCTAGCAAAAAGCCGTTGCCTTCAACAAGTCGAAATATCGACCCTATCAGGGATTCCCTGAAATACAGGCTGACCGGTGGAATCTCTTGACGCGGCCCGTGGGTGCCCCTTTATAAGAGGAACACGGCGCGGAACCCTGAACTGTACACCGTATGGAAGCACTTACCTTAGCCCGCTGGCAATTCGGCATTACGACCGTCTATCACTTCATCTTCGTGCCGCTCACGCTCGGTCTGTCCGTTCTGACCGCGATTATGCAGACCTTCTATTATCGCACGGGCGATGACGTCTACAAGAGGATGACGCTGTTCTGGGGCAAGCTGTTCGTGATCCTGTTCACGCTGGGCGTCGTAACCGGCATTGTGCAGGAATTCCAGTTCGGCATGAACTGGTCGAGTTATTCCCGGTTCGTGGGCGATATTTTCGGCATCCCGTTGGCCATCGAGGCCCTGCTCGCCTTCTTCATGGAATCCACATTTATCGGTCTGTGGCTCTTCGGCTGGAATCGCCTCCCCAAGTCCGTCCATCTGGCCTCGATCTGGCTGGTTGCCATCGGGTCAAACCTGTCGGCCATCTGGATCCTGATCGCCAACGCGTGGATGCAGGTGCCGGTCGGTTACGTCATCAACGAAGGGCGCGCGGAGCTGGCCGATTTCGTCGCGATTATGCTGAATGAACGTGTACTGGTGCAGGCGCCGCACACCATCATTGCCGGCTTCGTGACCGGCGGCCTCTTCGTCATCGGCATCAGCGCCTGGAACCTGTGGAAGAACGGTCCGACTCTGATGTTCGGCCGCTCGATCCGCATTGCGCTGGTCTTCACCGCGGTCGCCGCGATCCTGACCGCCACCACCGGACATGACCAGGCCCAGGATACGGTCACGTCCCAGCCGATGAAGATGGCCGCGATGGAGGCCCTGTGGGAAACCGAGCAGCCGGCCAGCTTCTCGCTGTTCGCCCTGATCGATCAGGCCAATCTGCAGAGCACACGCGAGATCCGGCTCCCCTATCTGCTGAGCGTCCTCGCGCACAATGACAGTACGAGTGCGGTGATCGGCATGCGCGACCTGCAGGAACAGGCGGAGGCGGAGTTCGGGCCGGGCAACTACATCCCGCCCGTCGCGATCGTGTACTGGAGTTTTCGCCTGATGGTCGGTCTCGGCCTGCTGTTCATATTCATGTGCCTGTGGGGCCTCTGGCTCTGGTGGCGCGGGCGGATCGACACACATGGGCCGTATCTCAGAGTCTGTGCGTTCGTTCTGTTTCTGCCGTTTTTCGCCAATACCGCCGGCTGGATGCTGACCGAGATGGGCCGCCAGCCCTGGGTCGTCTATGGATTGCTTCGGACGGAGGACGGCGTAGCGCCCCTCGTATCGCCCGCCATG
>CAYRPR010000402.1:0-2792 GCA_964425945.1 uncultured Verrucomicrobiota bacterium
GAACCACGATGTTTCCTATACGATGATCAAGTACTACAAGGTAGATATGGATGTGCGCCGGGCCTGGCTGGAACGGTACGGGGGATGAAGCCCGTATCCACCCGCCCTTCCGCCTTCGCCATGGCTACGGCGGACAAGTCGGGCACCCCTCCAAGGAGGGGAGGTTCTGGGCTATCCCCTCCACGGAGGGGTGCCCCGCGACTGCGGGGCGGGGTGGGTGAATTGCGGCTCTGACGGGTGATATAAAGTATGTGGTTCTATATTCTAAGGCGGTTATGGCAAATGATTCCGACGGTGTTCGGCGTCATCGTCATCACCTTCATCCTTTTTAACATGGTCGGCGGAAGTCCGGGTGTGATGGTCATGGGCCGCCACGCCAATCCCAAATCGCTCGAGGAATTTGACGAGGAGCGCGGCTACAACAAACCGCTGATCATCGGCCTATGGAGCAAGACGCGAGCCATGGACGACGCGCGGTTCACATTGTTCCCCGGCCCGTGGCGCGCTGTCGAAGGGATCGAACACAATGAGGCCGGCCATATCGTCCTTCCGCCCGATGCCTCCTACGCCTTGCCCCTCCACTTCAACCTCCTGCGGGACACGGGTTATCGGCTGGAAATGGTGTACCGCCTGTCCGGCGAGGGTCGCGCCACCGTCCAATGGGGCGACGAAGGCGCATTCGAATTACCGGCATCCGATACGTGGCGCACGGTTCGTGTGCCGTTTTATTCCGGCGATCAGCCCTCTGCGCTGAATCCGCGCTGGATCGTGGACGGCGCGCCGCTGGAGATCCAGTCCGTGCAACTGCGACGTCGCGCCGCGCATATTTTCGATTCGCAGTTGTTCCATTTCTTCAAGCAGATCGCCAAACTGGATTTCGGCACGTCCAGCAGTTCGCAGGAGCCGGTCATCAAACTGATCAAGGCGGGCATCGTGCCCTCGCTGATGTTGACGATTCCCATCTTCATCATCGGCCTGGTGGTGGCCATCAGCCTGTCGCTCGTTTGCGCGTTCTTCCGGGATTCGTGGCTCGACCGCTCCTTCGTGGTCATCAGCGTGGCCCTGATGAGCATCAACTACATCGTCTGGATCGTCGTGGGACAGTACGTACTGTCCTTCCGGATGGGACTTTTTCCCGCGTGGGGCTTTGAATCCGCCGCCTATCTGACCCTGCCGATCACGATCGGCGTGATCAGCGGCCTGGGCGTCGATCTGCGCTTCTATCGCACGGTCATGCTGGACGAAATGTACAAGGAATATGTGCGTACCGCGTTTGCGAAAGGGGTCAGCAAGCCGGGCGTGTTGTTCCGGCACGTGCTCAAGAATGCGATGATTACGATCCTGACCAACGTCGTGATCGCCATCCCGTTCCTCTATACCGGCAGTCTGTTGCTCGAAGGCTTCTTTGGCATTCCCGGGCTCGGCTATCTCGGCATCAACGCCATCAACTCGTCGGACGTGGATGTGATCCGCGCCATCGTGCTGATCGGTTCTGTGATCTTCGTGTTCGCGAATCTGCTGACCGATATCTGTTACGCGCTGGTGGATCCGAGGGTGAAACTGAAATGACGAACCAAGCCGACAATCTGGCGGGCGAAGGACGGTCGCTCTGGGCCGATGCGTGGCTCAAGCTGAAGGGCAGCCGGCTGGCCATGATCTGTCTGGTCATCGTCGCCCTGTACACGCTGGTGGCGCTGTACGGCGAGTCGGTGTATCGCTGGCATCAATGGCGCGACACGACGCCGTCGTACCAGCAACCCAATCTGGACGCGCAGTATCTCGCGCCGAGTTTCCTGCGCGAACCGTTTCAAGGCGTCCGGGCCGAGGCGGGCGGGGATATCGGAACCGTGGGCGTCTTGACGGGCGGCATCCGCAATTTGACCCGTCATCCGCTGGGCACCGACGGGTTGGGGCGCGATGTGCTTCAGCGCCTGGTGCAGGGCACGCGGATCGCGTACCATGTCGGTATCATCACCTCGATGATCGCCATTCCGATAGGCGTGATTCTCGGCTGTCTCGCCGGCTATTTCGGAGGGCGGGCGGACGATTTCATCGTCTGGCTCTATTCCACGTTCGCGTCCATCCCGGGGCTGCTGTTCATCCTGGCGATCGCGATGGTGGTTGGGCAGGGCCTGCTCGGCGTGTACCTGGGTATCGGCCTGACCATGTGGGTGGGCTTGTGCCGCCTGATCCGCGGCGAGGTGATGAAGCACAAGGAGCGGCCGTACGTGGCCGCCGCCCGCGCCCTGGGGCTGGGACCGTTCCGCATCATCTTCCGCCATATTCTCCCGAACATCTTCCATGTGGTCATCGTGACCTTTACGCTGCGTTTCCCCGCGTCGATCGGGACGGAAATCTTCCTGAGCTTTCTGGGCATCGGCGTGCAGGGCGAGCCGTCGTGGGGCATCATGATCAGCAACGCGCGCCTGCGCCTGTGGCACGGGGTCTGGTGGGAAATGGCGGCGGTGACCGCCGCCATCTTCTTCATCGTGCTGGCGTTCAACCTGCTCGGCGACGCCCTTCGCGACGCGCTCGATCCGCGTCTGCGTACCGGGCGGGAGGGATTGCAGAAGTGATCGCGTCCAATACAGATGAACTGATCAAGGTTGACGGGCTAAAAGTCTATTTCGGCTCGGAACAGCAACCTGTTCGCGCTGTGGACGGGATCGATCTCGTGATCCACAAGGGCGAAACCGTCGCACTGGTCGGCGAGAGCGGATGTGGCAAGAGCGTCACGTCCATGGCCTTCGCGCGATTGCTGCCCGAACCGCCCGCGTGGTATGCCGCGGGTT
>CAYRPR010000403.1:0-2790 GCA_964425945.1 uncultured Verrucomicrobiota bacterium
AATAGATCACGCGAAAAACATACGGAAAGGATGGAATATCGGGCTTTGTCCTCGTGTCCTCCATCTTCCGGCTGTCGTCGCAGATGATGGAATGGTTGGTACTGAGCCACAATGAGATATGAACGGCGACCGCCGTGTGCGCCGTAGCTCCCTGGTCCAGCAGGGAGCCTGCCCAACAGTCACATCTTTTTCATGCACGCCCTGCTGGAGCAGGGCGCTACGGAATTCGAGCGCGAGGACGATTGGAAAAAAAAGAGGGCCTCCGAAGAGGCCCTCTTTTTGCACAGACTATGCGCCTTATGGATTACATTCTGCGGCGCAGACCGATCAATCCCAACAGCGCGATGCTCAGCAACGCAAACGTGCCGGGCTCCGGAATGATCTCGAAATTGTCGGCATACGGCTGGCGCTCATCGCCAGAGTCGTGATTATTCATGTACAGCCGGAAGGCATCGGGCGCACCGCTCAACACCACCAGAGTTTCGTCGTACGTTTCGCTTCCGTCACGTCCGGTGCCCCACACGCGGAGCGACGTGTCGCCGAGGTACTGGAAACTCAAGGTCATGACCTGCGTGCCGTAATTTGCAAAAAGCGTCTCACTGCCGAAGTCGCCGCTGATCGTGATCGTCGCCGAACCGCCGATGTTAATGTTGACCAGTTCGTTGGCGCCCGCGAAAAGGCTGAACCCCTTGTTACCGGTACTGTTACTGTCAAAGTTTACACCCCAGTCAAACCGGAAGATTTCACCCACATTCAGCGCGGTCGTGAAGTCACGATCAGCCTGGGACGAATTGAAATCGGGCTGGCCATCCGGATTGGCAAACATGCCAAACGTTTCGGTGTCCATTCCGCTGATGCCGGCACCAGACGGATCACCGATGAAGTGGCCGGCAAATCCTCCGCCTGATGTATCCGTCGTCAACGACCAGGGCTGAAATCCAAAGCCCCCGTTGCTACCGTTGGTCCATCCGCCCGAATAAGCCGCATCGGATCCCGAATCAAATGCAATCTGCGCATGAGCGTTCATGCCGACCGCCACTGCAAATGCAACCACCACTGTCGCCAGCTTTTTCATGATCGTTCACTCCTTCGACTTGTACATTGCCAAACTTAATTCAAATCTGGTTCAAGCGCTTAACTTAATATACGAATTTCTTAGCAAACTGTTAACTGGGAATCAAGCGGATAACGACAAAAAATGACAAAACAATGGCCATGATAATCTACCTCAAGGATTTGTCGCAACTGGTTCAAATATCGCTTGATACATGTTTTTCCACCTAGTCAGATGGGCTGGCGCCGCTTCCCTGAGGCGCTCGATGACCGCCTGGGCGCCGGCCTGATCACCCGTGGCGGCCAAGGCACAGGAGAATCCAAACTGGCCGTACGGATCATCCGGATGCTGTTCCAAAGTGGAACGGAAAACGTCCAAAGCCTCTTTCGCCCGGTCCGATTCGAGCAGGTAGTACGCATAGTCCATGGCGACGCGCGGATGCGTCGGGTACGCTTCGCGCAGGCGTTTCATCGTCTGATCGGCGTCGCTCTCGTCACCTGCGCTCCGTTTCAGGAACGCGATCAAACGCAGAGCCGGAGCGGTCATCGTCGTGGCCTCTTTCAGTTCGCCCAGCGTCTCCATCGCCTGCTCGTATTCGCCCCGTCCACCTTCGTCATGCGCCCGCCAGATACCATCCGCGACCGTTCTACATCGCTCAAGCAGGACATCGTGGTCCGCGTCGGTCAAGCCGGCGGCCACGGCCCAATCCACCGGTTGCGCCTCATCGGCCTGCTCGTGATATCCGCCCAGGAACACATACCCGCACAGCCCCTTCACGCCCTCATCGGTCAGGATACGGCGCAAGGCATCCATTTCGTCGGCAATCCAGGAACTGAACTGTCCGACCTCGCGCGCGTTGAGATAGTCCAGCCGGTTGTAAGCCTGGGCGGACTTCGATTCGACATACTCCGCGAGGGCCAGATTGAAGCGCACCAACAGACTGAACGGCTCCTGTTCATGCAACGGACGAAGCACGGCCAGCGCCTCGCCCGTACGCTTAACCCTCAACAAGGAGCCGCCCCACAACGCGCGCAGATATCCATCGTCCGGATTCCGCTGGACCAGCGCGCTGAAGTAGTCCTCGGCGACAAAATAACGCCCCTGCATCAGGGCGATTTGTCCCGCGCGCAGAATCAGCGCGTCGTGATCCGGCGCCATGCTCATCGCATGCTGGATCTGACGCCGGGCGGCCTGGAAATCCCTTTGCGCAATGGCTTCATCCACCGCGCGCACACGCGACTCGAGCTCGTCCTGCCAGGAGCGATCGCCGCCCGATGCCCCATCCGTGGCGTCCGGAAAATAGGGATTGATCAGATTGAATTCCGGGTCCGAGAAGGCGTCCCCGGGGAATGCGCCGCTTCCGCGCGCGAAGGCGCACGCGATGATGACGGCAAGCCAAAGCTGCGTGCGGACAGGTAACATCTTCGAATCTTATAGCAAAATGCACCACGGAAACAAGGAAAAGCGGGCGGGGAGGAGGAATAGTTGATGGTTGATGGGAGGGCTCGTCCTCGTCCTCGTTTCAACGTTGAACGTTCAGTGTTGAGCGTTGCGCGTTGTCCGAGATCGCGTTCACCCACCCCTTTATCCCCTCCGAGGAGGAGAAATAAGATTCGTCTTCCTATCGTTCTCGTTCTTTCGACTACGAAGTGGAGTAAGAACTCCCCTCCCTGGAGGGGCGGGGGGTGGGTTGTTCGCAGTCTGATCTCGGGGAACGTTCAACATCCAACGTTCAA
>CAYRPR010000404.1:0-2788 GCA_964425945.1 uncultured Verrucomicrobiota bacterium
GAACATGAAAAAAACACGCCTCACGGCCGCCCTCCTGGGGGTTGGCCTGTCCGCCTCAAACGTCCTCGCCACGCTGGCCATCACGTTCGACGACCTGCCGCTCGGCGGTCCCGACTCCTACTGGAACGGGTCCGACGAATCCGGCGGTTTCACCAGTGAAGGCATCCACTTCAATAACGATTACAACACGGACTTCGCGTTCTGGAGCGGATTCGCCTATTCGAACGTCGACGACACGACCACGCCGGGATTCGGCAACCAGTACGCGGCGTGGAGCGGAACGGACTTCGCCGGCGACGGGAACTACGCCGTCGGTTACTACAGCTCCTTCGATCCGCAGGCCGTGATCACCCTGCCGTTCGAAACGATGGCGCTCGGCTTCTACGCCGTGAACACGACGTACGCGGGCCTTTCCATGCGCGATGGAGATGCCATTTCCAAACAATTCGAGGCGGGCGACTGGTTCCTGCTGACCATCGACGGCTTCGACTCGCTGGGCGCATCGCAGGGTGCGGTGGATTTCTACCTCGCCGACTTTCAATCGGGCGATCCGAACGATCACTACATCCTGGCCGACTGGGCCTGGGTGGACCTGACAGGCCTCGGCGCGTCCGTCCGGACGCTGGAGTTCACGATGTCGTCCAGTGACGTCGGTTCGTTCGGGATGAACACGCCGGCCTACTTCGCGCTGGACAACTTCACCATCGTACCGGAGCCGGGTACGGTGGGTTTGATTCTGCTCGGCCTCATCGGTTGCGTGTTATGCCGAAGAAATTTCTAACGTGGTGTCTGCTCTGGGGGGTCGCCGCATTGAGCCAAGCCGGGCCTTTTCCGCCCGCGGCCGGCCAGCCGGCAACGACGGCCGTGCCCATGGACTCCAGCAATCTCGTTGCATGGGCCACGGGGTGGATCCACTATCTGCCAGGCACGAGCCTGAGCAATCACTTCATGACGCCGGACAACGCGCTGGGCCCGGCTACAGGCGATATGTTCGATATCGTTTCGCTCGGCGAAGGCGGAATGATGACGATGACGTTCGACGCGCCGATCGTCAACGGTCCGGGATTCGACTTCGCCGTGTTTGAAAACGCATTCGAGGACTACTTCATCGAGCTGGCGTTTGTCGAAGTGTCCAGCGACGGAACCAACTTCTTCCGGTTTCCCAACACCTCGCTGACGCCCGAGCCGGTTCCGTTCCAGGGCGCGTATATGGATGCCACCGAGATCGACGGGTTCGCCGGCAAATACCGCGTCGGCTACGGCACGCCGTTCGACCTCGGCGCTCTGGCCGGTGTGTCGCCCCAGTTGGATGTCCATGATGTCCGCTATGTACGCCTGGTGGACATCGTGGGTGACGGCGCCGAAACGGATTCCGCCGGCCGGCCGATTTACGATCCGTATCCGACGGTCGGATCCTCGGGTTTCGATCTGGAGGCCATCGGGGTACTGAATCAATGGACCCCGTTGCACGCCTGGCGCGTACAGCATTTCGGCGACGAGGCCTACGCGGCCCAGGCGGCGGACGACGCGTCCTGGAGCGGGGACGGCGTTTCCAACCTGCTGAAATACGCCCTCGACCTCGATCCGCTCGCCCCCCATACGGAACCGATGTTCCAGATGGATTTTGTGCATACCAATGGGGCCGCTCATGTGCGGATCACGTACGAACGGCGGGCGGATCTGCCGGACGCATCCGTCCACGTGGAGATCCAGGAGGACTTGAAGGACGGCGCGTGGCGAAATGGACCGGCCACCTTTGACGAGCGGATCGTCGCCACCAATGGCGCGCGCGTGATGGTCGAGGCCGTTGCGTACGACCCGGTTCAACCCGTTCAATTCATCCGGCTACTGGGGAGTCGTCCATGAAGCGCTCGGGTTTCACGCTGGTGGAGTTGCTGGCGGTCATCGCCGTCACGGCATTGCTGATCACGCTGATTGTCCCGGCGCTGGCGGCCATGCGCGCCCGCGGTTCGCAGGGTCAGTGCATGGCGCATATCCGTCAGCTTTATGTGGCCAACACCCTGTACGCCGCGGAACACGGGCACTATGTCGCCGCCGCGGCGGACATCCATGGATCCAACCGCGAACGCTGGCACGGACGCCGCTCATCCGCCGGCGAACCTTTCGACGGAACCACCGGTCCGCTCTCGCCATATCTCGGCCATGACCGCCAAGTCCGACGGTGCGCGGGGTTCAGACCCTCCGCCGCTTCGCAGAACGCCTTTGAAGCGTCCTGCGGCGGCTACGGTTACAACGACCGGGGTGTCGGATCGCAGGTGTACCTGCGGGGCGACAGCGGAACGGCCATGGCGAAGGGCATGCGCCCCCATCAGATCGCCCGCCCGGAACGGACCATCATGTTTGCCGACGCGGCCTTTCCCCAGCCCTACGGCCGTCCCACGCATGTGATCGAGTACTCATTTGCCGAGGCGTACCATTTCGTCGGCGTGGGCGCCAACGGCCAGGCGCAGGAATACGGCCGCGCCATGCCCTCGATTCATTTCCGGCACAACGGTCATGCGTCGGTCGCGTGGTGCAACGGACGGGTTTCATCCGAGAAATTGCGAACGGAATACAACCGGAGCTTCTCGGAATGGCAGATCGGCTGGCCGGGCGGGCCGGACAACAATCTGTTCCGGCCGTGAGGCGTTCCGTCGCCGTACCGAGGCGGCTCCCACATTGGGCCATGGCATTCCCGCTCTCGTAATGTGGGAGCGGCCTCTGCGCCGCGACTATCGCCGGGGCGGAAGCGCGCCGCCCCCGGCCCGCAGGCAAGCACATGGCCCGC
>CAYRPR010000405.1:0-2786 GCA_964425945.1 uncultured Verrucomicrobiota bacterium
TCCGCGAAGATGTCCAATCACCCGCGAAACATTGTCCATCAGCGCTTCTATGTCAGGGAAAACGCTGCGATTCAGTCGCTGAAGAATGAATCGGTTCTTGCCGAAGCGGGCGATATAGGTGTCATGGATATGGCCGCCGCCGAATGGCTCAACGGAGAGACAACGGCCCGGGATCTGAAACTGCTGGAGGACGGAATGAACCATGTCAGGTCCACAGTTGACGCGGATAATGGCCTTGTTCGATCAGTTGGCGAATACCCGCCATGACGGCGGGTTTGTCTTCCTTGTAGGTAATGCCGAACCAGGGCCCGCCGCCGGGAATCACATCAACAGCGGCTTCGCCGCGTTGGATCATCGTGTCGACCACCGCCGGAATATACAGTTCGGATTTTGGTTCCTGTCCGTGGTTGCGCAGGAAGTCGGCAAACTGCCTTTCCAGCGGGTCAAACAGTTGCGTTGTAAACCCCCAAAAGTTCATCGAGGTCGATTCGTCGCCGGTGTAGAGGGATTTCACATCCTGCTTGCGGATGGCGGGTTGCTCGATAATCCGGATGAGCCGTGAGTCTTTGTCGCACTCACATACCCCGCGGGAAACGGTTCCGTGTTCCGACAGCGTATCCAACAAGCGGAAGCCCACCATCGCATAATGCGCGGGCTTTGTTTCAGCGGATTGATTCAGAAAGGCGGCCAGCAACCGGTAGGAAGCCGCGCCGTAGAAATCGTCGGCATTGATCACCGCAAACGGGCCGCTGATCCTGTCGCGAGCGACGAGGACCGCGTGGCCCGTGCCCCACGGTTTCTGCCGTTCGGGCGGAACAATGAAACCGGCCGGGACAGCGGTCAACTCCTGAAACGCGTAATCGGTATCCATTCTCGACTCGAATCGCGAGCCGATGGCCGACCGGAAATCCGATTCGATGTCCTTGCGAATGACGAAGACGACGCGGTCGAATCCCGCGCGCAACGCGTCAAATACGGAGTAATCCAGCACGATCTCGCCATTCGGTCCAACCGGATCGATCTGCTTGAGTCCGCCATAGCGACTGCCGATACCGGCCGCCAGTACGAGCAATGTCTTGTTGGTCGTCACAGGAATCTCTTCAATCGGTCCGTCACATCGTTTCGAAATCGGTCCAGTTTATCCTCGATAAACTGTGCGATGTCCATGCGCGAGTCATGCACCAGCGGAGTCAGGTCCATGGCGAAAATCAGTTTCTCGGCTTCGTCCGTCTTGTGCGGATCCAGAAACGTGGCATGGGCCCGGCGCCGGCCCGGGACGGCCAGATCGTAGTGTTTGCCCACCGCGATTTGCGATTGAAAAACGCGAATGAGATCCTGCGCCAGTGTTTCCTGGCCGCCCGCATTGAGCTTGATCTTGTCATCCTCGATCAGCCAGTCGAGGTCGCGCCACACTTCGCATCCGTACACGGCGTCCGGCTGGTGCTCCGGCGCCAGGGAACGCAGGGTCCGGATGACCGATACGGCCACGGCGACGTGCGTATCATGCTTGTCGGCCGGATTGTGGGTATACAGCACGCGGGCCTTGGTTTTGAACAGGATGGCGGCGAGATCGGATTCAACGGGCGCCGGAGCGTCGCGCACCGACGCGCTGGCGTGACCCAGTTGAAAGAGGACGGCATAGCGTCCGAGACGGGCCGCCTCCTCCTGTTCGCGGCGGCGCAGGGCCGCAATCTGGTCGGCTGTGTGATGGGCGTACGGGCCGGCCCGCGGACTGCCCCCGCCATCCGTGCAGACGATCCCGCCAAACCCCTGATCCGGGGCGCGATAGCACGCCAGGATGCCGTGCCACGCCATGATCTCAAGATCGTCCGGATGCGCGCCGATGCCCAGATGGGTCACGCGGGCGCAGGCCGCTTCCAAGGGCTGGCCGTCGGGTACGAACACGGACGCGTTAGGCTGATGGAAATTCATGGCGGCATAATGTCCGAATTGCGTGCCGAGTCCAAGCCGGATCCAGCAGATGACGCCAGGCACCCGCCCTGCTCACACGTGCAACCCGCCCCGCACCCCTGGGGCCACACTTATTAAAGTGTGGCCCCAGGGGTGCGGGGCGGAGTCATCGGTGGTTCAGGCGGGGCTATCCGCTCGTTTTCAAGCAATTTGGCTACAAAATCATGCATTGAAGGTCCGTATCAGAGTGTTTCAGAGCCTTCCAGAGAGGGGCCACACTTTAATAAGTGTGGCCCCTCCCATCCCAAGCAGTTGCCATTATGCGCGTGGAGCTATTTCTCCACCGGAACCACGATGCCGCGCATGATGATGTTCTGGCAGAGAAAGAAGATGATGAAGGTCGGGATGGCCGCGATGATCAGCGACGCGTACATCACCGCCTGGCCACTCCGCATCTGGAGCTGATACAGCCAGACCATCAGCGTCCACATCCGCTCGTCCTGACAGATCAATAGCGCGAACATGAAATTGGAGTAGGCGGCGGTGAACGCCGACAGCGCAATCACGGCGAGGATCGGTTTGCTCAAGCTCATCGTGATGTGCCAGAACATCGTCCACTCGCTCGCCCCGTCGATGGACGCATTCTCGTAGAGCTCGCGCGGCAGGGAGTCGAAAAATCCTTTGAGCAGGAAAATCGCGTAGCCGTGCGCAATGCCCGGCAACACCAGAGCGGCGAAGGTGTTGAGCATGTTGAAATCGCGCAGCATCAGGAAGACCGGGATCTGCGTGACAATAGGCGGGAAGGCCATGGTCAACAGCATGAAGAGCAGGAGCTTGTACGAACTGGGTATCCGGTATCGACTCATCGCATAGGC
>CAYRPR010000406.1:0-2783 GCA_964425945.1 uncultured Verrucomicrobiota bacterium
TCACTGCTGACGCGATTCTGAAACTGCTTATCCACCACAGCGATGTACACAAGGCGATACGGTAGTGTCGCCTCATAAACCTCCATTTGACAGCGAGTTGACGTAGAGCGCTTTACCTAGGGGAGAATACGTCAGCCGCAGGCTTTAGTCAAGGGGTTGAATGGGGAAAAGGATTCCGTTCGCGCCGGGTCAAAGCCAGCCTCGCTCCATCCAGCGTTTTCGGGTCCAGCGGATGACCTGCCGCGCGATGGCCTTGCGGTCGGAGGCGCCTAAATCAGCCCTTTCCGCGTAGATTTTCCAGAATTGCATCCGATCCGTGCGGGTGAGGCCCTGTCGGTCCATGTTCAACTGCATTAGATTCCGAATCCGTTTGGAGGCGGGCAGAGTTGAATAACGGCGGGATCGTTCGTTGTCGATCCAGTAGAACATCCATTCGCCATCGAACCGGCACAGGATATTAGTCAGGCGCATGTCACCATGAAAGAGGCCCGTCTGATGGAACCGTGCCGTTTCGCGCGCCAATCCACGGAGAAATTCTCTTTTCTGCTCGCGATCCAAGCGGCGCTCGGTCAGCCATATGCGCACGGTGGGAGCATCATCAATCCATTCGGTAAGCAGTGCACTCTCCACGGGCACTCCCCATCGGCGGCGCTCCAATAGGCAGACACTGTTCATGGAGTGGAATCCAGCCTGGATAACCATCAGATTCTTCACCAGATCGCGTCTCGCGCGAGCGGGACGGAAGATATGCTTGAAATAATCGGTCCATCGGCGAAGACGATATCTCTTGAATGCCATCATGCGCTGATCCGGACCCGCGCGCACTTTCTCCACCACGGCGTGGCGGGACTGGTGGATGACTCGTTCAGGCTGGACCGGGGCTTGAAGGAGCTCGAGGGCGGTTGCTGTCCATTCCGTGGCGTCCGCGCGTGTCCATGTCATGACGGTTCCGTGCTGGGGGTCTTGGAGACGTTGCGGTATCCATGACGGCGGTTGGGTCGCGGATGCATTCATATACGAACTACATAGCGGATGGTCGAGGGCCTAAGCAATGCTGGATTGCGGGGCGGCGGAGGCAAATTTGCGCGAATTCTTGTTCGCCATGACCCTGGACAACATCTATCATGGCCGCTACGAATGAAGATTGCTCTCGGAATTCGCTATTTCATGCAGGTGGGGGGGGCAGAGCGCATTACGCGCAGTCTGGTCGGCCATCTCGTGTCCCAGGGCCACGCGGTACGGGTCTATGCCGTTCGCGGCATCGGCATGCCCGGGGTGGATATGCGGCTCGTCCCCGTGCCGGCCATGATGCCCCGATTCATGCGCGATTGGTTGACCGGACGCGCAATCGCCAAGGCGCTGGCGAATGACGATTCCGCGGTCACCTTCGGCGAGCAGAAGATATGGAATTGCCAGGTCCTGCGTCCGGGGGGCGGCGTGGAGGACGAATACTGGAAATCCCATCATCGCTATGCGCGCTGGAGCCGGCTCGCGCCGCAATGGATGCGGCGTGTGCATCTCAAACGATGGTTTGATCTTAAGGCGGAGCGCGCCGGCTACGCCGCATCGACGCTTCAGCGGGTGATCGCCAATTCAACGATGATCAAGGATCAGTTATTGCTCAATTACCCGCATCTCGCCGGCCGGGTTGTCGTGATTCAGAACGGCGTCGACCTGGAGGAATACTCGCCGGAACATCATGCGCAATGGCGTCACGAAATACGCGCGCAGTACGGTGTGAATGAGGACGACGTGCTGTTGCTGTTCATGGGACACGATTTCCGGCGCAAGGGACTCGATACGACCTTGCGCGCTTTGGCCCTCGCGCGCGATCTTGCTCCGGAAGCCCCGTTTCGTCTCCTCGTGGCCGGGCGCGCATCTATCCGATACTATCAACTGCTGATCACGCGCCTGCGACTGCGGGACCGGGTGATCGTGGCCGGCCGCGTGGATAGGCCGGAGGCCTACTATGCCGCGTCGGACGCGCTCGTACTTCCCTCGTTCTATGATCCGTTTGCCAACGTAACGATCGAGGCCATGGGCGCCTCCCTGCCGGTCATCACGTCGGCGCAGAACGGAGCTTCCGAGTTGATTGCCCATGGACGCAACGGCTGGGTGATTCCCGACGCGCAGAGCGCGGATGCGCTGGCCGCCTGTTATCTGGAACTGCTGGATACGGATCGCCTCGCTCGCGCGCGGCAGTCGGCGCTCGAGACGGCGCGGCGCCACACGATGACGGAGACCTTGAGTCGGGTGGAGGAGGTTCTGCTGGAGACCGGGCAGGGCGTGCGAGAGCCGGCCGGTCTGGCTTCATAAAATGATCTGGGCATTTGCCTGCCTATCCTTTATGTATCTCGCCCGTCATTACGACATACGTGGAAAAATGGTATGCATGTCGTTCATCTTATAAGCAACTTCCGCTGGACGGAACGATCCGAGCCGGCTACGGAGTGGGCGTTGGGGCAGCGCGAAGGAGGCGCAACGGTCACGCTGGTCTGCGGCCGGAACCGGGGCAGGCTCGAGGATTCCATAGAATATCAAGCGCCACGGAAAGGCATTGAGCCGCTGACCCTTCATATGCGGAAGCATTTCCGCTGGCTCTCCGCCATCAGTGACATCCGCCAATTGCGCCGGCTTCTGAAGCAGAAGCCGGCCGATATCATCCATTGCCACATGGAGAACGCCCATCTGTTGGGCGCCCTGGCAAAAAACGGCGGGGCGACCGCTTCGCAGTGTGTGGTGACGCTCTATGATCCGGAAGGACCTGACGGTTCGGGCCGACT
>CAYRPR010000407.1:0-2780 GCA_964425945.1 uncultured Verrucomicrobiota bacterium
CGAGCTATGACCTATCTGCTCGACACCAACGTCGAAGGGAACAAGCCGGAAGATCGGGCAGTTACGAACATCGGCGCACGGCGGCGCATTTCGCCGCCCATGTTGTAAGCCGTGTTGTAAACCGGCCTTCCGATCTTACGTAACTCGTTGCCCTGCAAAATGGTGGAGGCGGGGGGAATCGAACCCCCGTCCGCGCAAGCGTCGCGATGGCTTCTACATGCTTGTTCCGTTTTTTAATCTCGCCGGTTGAGCCGCCAACGAACAGGCTGCTCAACCCGCCAGCGTCCACGTAAGGTTCTCGCTCCTCGGCCCGGTCGCCCGGCTTCAGAGCCAGCCTGCTGTCGTCGCCTCTATCGCCTAGCAGACATCAGCGTAGAGACGTCGCGGAACTTAAGCCGCGAGGGCCAATTCTTCGTTGGCTTTTGTGTTTGTTTCCCGGGTGTTTAACGAGGCCAACCGGGGTCCTCGGCATGCCACCAGCGCTTCAACTTACACGTCGAATCCAGTCGCCCCCGAAAGTCAAAGAACAAGGGAGATTAACCACTGATATACACGGACGGTTAGACGAAATATACTGCAAAATCTGGATAGGTCGAGAGGGGAGGTTGGAATCTATCATTTGTTTTTATTGACGAAACGACGCCCCTGGCGCCGTTGCGCGGAAATATTTGCGGCTCCGGGGGCTCCGGATAAACGGCTGTCGTTTCAGCAGATGGAATAAATCCCTTGCCAAGCGACGTGCCGCGGTGAATTTCTAACGGTTCCCTAACTTTACACCCCCGGTCGATGGGGTAAGATTATCCCGTCCATTCGACATCCCCATTGGTTGCTGAAGTATGAAGTTTCGTGTCACAAAACAGAACCGGAGTATTGTGCTGTTCGTCCTCGGCGCCGTGTCGATGACGATCATGCTGGCCCAGTTGACGGTCATGCTGGGGCGCGTGGCTCGCGCTGATACGGAATCGATCTGGGTTGAACTGGAGCGCCACAAGGACGACAGCCGGATCAATCGTGCGCTCGCGCGCATGAGCGTTTCCGATTTACTGGTCGAGGCCATTATCCAGATTGAGTCCTCCGGCGATCCGATGCGCGTCGGTACGGCCGGAGAACGGGGGCTCATGCAGATCAAGCGTGAGACCTGGTCGGATATGGTCCGCTCGATGTCGCGGAATTCCGTGTCCTTCGATCAAGCTTTTGATCCCGACCTCAATGAGCAGGTCGGACGCATGTATCTTGCGTTTCTGCAGAAGTTCCTGGATGCGCATCGGGAGAGTTGGAAGGCGGATGAGCGAGCGCTGCTGCTGGCCTGCTACAATGCGGGACCGGGCCGTGTCCTGCAGGCGGGTTTTGATCTGAAGCGATTGCCGGCATCCGTCCAGAGCTATGTCGAGCGCGGCTCGGCACTGCACGATTACTGGGTGAGGGAAATGGTGCAGAACGCCGAGACGCTGCGTTTCAGTCAGCATGCCGGGTTATCGGAAGGAACCTGAGCTCAGCCTGCCTTTTCATGACCCACCCCCGGCCCCTCCAAGGAGGGGAGACAAGAAAAGGAAATCCCCTCCTTGAAGGGGACTAAGGGGTGGGTGAAATCCAGCAATTACCCGCCGCAGCCGCAACGCGGTCCGCATGATCCGGACTGGAAATCATCGTCGTTGGGCACCCGCCCGAGCTGGAAAGTCTTCTGGACGTATTGGGACACGGTCTCGTGTACGCGGTGGATCTGCTGCTGCGCCTGAATGAACCCCGCCGCCACCGGATTGTTGAACAGCGCCTCGCGTTCCCGTTCGTACTCGTCGATATCGTCGTCGGTCAACGGCACGCCCTGCTGTTCCTTGTCCCGCATGATATCCTGCAGGTCGCAGACGGTGTTGTACTGTTCCCGCGCCTTCGGATCCTGTTCAAACGCCCGTATGTGCGCGGTAATCTGCTCGAACGACGGCTGATCGATCACCGTCTGACACAGTTCGCGCAGTTTATCCAATACCGGTGAGTAGTTCGTCTTGATTTCCATTCTGTCGTAACCTCCCGCGTCGCTCCGGGGCGACGACCGCCGATAACCTAGAGCAATCCCGACAAATATCAACCCCCAAGATGGGAAATATATTGATCACCGTGGGGGATTGCGCTAGGCAGGGGCGCGACAAAACCACCTAGCGGGAGATTCAGGCGATCAAACAGTCAGCGATTATCAAGCAGGGCGCCGGCCTACTGGCGGAACGGGAGGCGCATGACGCGGTCCTGGTGGGCTTCGACGGGTTTGTCGATGAGATCATTCACCTGGTCGATGCGCGCATCAGTTTCGATGAGTTCAAGCGGCTGGACACCATTCCCGCCTTTGCGGAGCGCATAGCCGCGGCGGCCGGCTACAGCGCGAACATCGAGATGGTGCCGGTCCAGGTCAAGCTGGGCGGCAACGGGCCTATCATGGCGGACGCTCTGCGCAAGATGGGCTTCCGCGTGAACTATGTGGGCGCCATCGGAGGCGAGTCCATTCATCCCGTGTTCCAGGATTTCGCGGCGGAATGCGAGCGCGTGATCTCGCTTTGTGAACCCGCCGTCACGGAGGCGCTGGAGTTCCGGGACGGCAAACTGATGATGGGCAAGATGGAAACCCTCAAGCAGGTCAGTTGGGAAAGCCTGCTGAAGCACGTTTCGGAGCGCGATCTGACGGAATTGCTCGGCGGCGTATCATTGGTCGCGTGCGTCAACTGGACGATGCTGCCGCTCATGAACAGCATCTTCGTCGGGCTGACCGGCCTGCTGGCCGGTCTGTCTCAACG
>CAYRPR010000408.1:0-2774 GCA_964425945.1 uncultured Verrucomicrobiota bacterium
CAGCCGCTCGGTGAAGTCGGCGGGCGGAAGGGTCGCGCTATCCCGCGCGACGCGCGTCATGCGCTCAACGGCCCAGCGAAGATTTACGGCGGTGGGGCGCGCGTTCGCGAGATCTTCGCCCCGTCGCGACACAACATCCAGCAATGCCTCGGTCGAGGTCCCTTCTACCGCCTGCACGGCCAGCACGACGCCCATGGCGGCGGCGACGCCGATCGCCGGCGCGCCGCGCACCTGCAACGTGCGGATGGCCGTGATGACATCCTCGACGCGACGGGTTTCGATATGTCGCTGTTCATCCGGCAGAGCGGTCTGATCGATCAGGCGGACGCGTCCCGGCGCGAGCCGGTCTGGCCTGTCGGGAATCCATTCTATGGTCCGCAAAGAGTTCATGTTCCCGTGACATAGGTCAGCACGCCGAGACTGACCAGGTTGAATAACGCATGCATGACGATCGGGACCGTTAATGACCGCGTGTAAATATAGGCAACCGATAGGGCGATGGACAGGATGAAAAGCGGAATCCAGGACGCGCCGTGAAGGTGGATGGAGGCGAACAGGATTGAGGACAGCGCCACGGCGGGGGCCATGCCGACACGCTTGGCGAAGACGGGCAGGAACAGGCCGCGGAATATCAGCTCCTCCACAACCGGCGCGATCGCGATGGCCAGTACGACGTAGTACACGCGGAGCGGCACGGACGTAATGCGCGCGTAAAAGTCAACCACGTCCTGCTGTCTATATTCATGACCGGTGAACTGCATCCAGATATAATACAGGACCAGGTAGAAGAGCAGCGGCGGCAGGACCGCCAGGTAGCCGAGAATCGCCATGCCGGTATGGCGCAGGGCCGCCGAGCGATGCATGCCGAACGCGCGGCGCCACGACAGCCTTCTGCGATACAGCACGTACAGGATGAAGAATAACGCCACCCAATGCAGGGCGAAACTGTGGATGATGAACCAGTAGGATTCCTGCTCCCGTGCCGCGAGAACACCGAGAAGATAGAGCGTCTTCCACGCGCCGAACACGATCAGGTGCGCGGCCACGATGATCAGAATCATGCGCAGAATATCGCCGCCGGTCCAGGGCCGCCATTGCAGGTGATGCAGGCCGAGCAGCCAGGACCGGGGGGTGCGCGTCATACGACTCAACAGAACGATATCCGTTGCGATCCCGGCCAGCAGAAGCAGGCCGTAAAAGGTCAGGACGTTCCACGCCACCTCGATCTGGGCGGGGTCCACCCCGACAAGGGCTGAGTTGGCCGGTGAGGGGATGGGGAGGGACGCGATGTGCTCCTGCAGCGACATTACGCGGCCGGTGACTCGAACGTTTCGCGAATCGTATAAGTGCGCTTGCTCTGCGCCTCGTGGTACGTGCGGATCTGGATCTCCGCGAGCAGGCCCATGCTGATGAACTGCATGCCGAGGAAGATCAACATGACCGCCGTCATCACCCAGAACGGGCGCTTGACCAGTTCCGCGCCCGCTTCCGTTCCGAAAATCAGGAAGGACAGGTGCGCGATCAGCATGACGGCGAACATGATGAGCCCGGGCACGACGAACACGCCGCCGATCTTGCCGAACATCTGCATGGGGCCCATGCTGTAGCGGAGCAGGAACTTGATCGTAATCAGGTCGAGGATGACCCGGAAGGTGCGCGAGATCCCGTACTTGGACTGGCCGAACTGACGGGCGTGATGCCGGACCACCGCCTCGCCGACCCGGCCGCCGACCCAGCTCGCCAGCGCCGGAATGAACCGGTGCATCTCCCCGTACAGGTGCACATCCCGGATGATCTCGCGTCGGTACGCCTTGAGCGTGCAGCCGTAGTCGTGCAGTTTGACGCCGGTGATCCAACTGATCAGGCCGTTGGCGATGATGGATGGCAGGCGGCGGTTGACGAACGGATCCTTGCGGTCCTTGCGCCAGCCGCTGACCACGTCATAGCCCTGGTCCAGTTGCTCCAGTAGCTGGGGAATATCGTCCGGATCGTTTTGCAGGTCGGCGTCGAGCGTGACGATGATATTACCGGTCGCGTGATGGAATCCGGCGCTCATGGCCGCCGTCTGGCCGAAATTGCGGCGGAACCGCAGGAGCTTGAAGTGCGGATACGTTCGGGCGCAGGCCGACATCAGTTCCCATGTGCGGTCCGAACTCCCGTCATCCACCAGGATGATTTCATAGGAACGCTTCAGGCGCGACAGCGACTGGTGCAGACGCTCGCACAACAGCTCGACGCATTCCTCCTCGTTATACACCGGTATGACGACCGATACTTCTGCCATGAAAACCCCCGAAAACTATGGATTCACGGCGATATGATGCGTTGAACGGGGGAGAAATGCAAACCCTTTGAGTACGGTCCCATGACGGAGTGAGATGACGGAGCAGTTACCGTTGCGTCGCCGCGCCAAGGCGGCTCCCACATTGGGCCCTGCATCCAGCTCACGTAATGTGGGAGCGGCCTCCGTGCCGCGACTTCGATATTCAGCGGCCCGCCGTTGAAAGACCACGGGCCTGCCTGCCCGCCCTCGCTCGCGGAGCGAGGGAGCAGGCGGGGAGGCCCGTGTCACGAGAGGGGCAAGGGATCACCAGCAATACTCGTCCAGGTCCATGGGTACGCGCGAACCGAAAACCAGTATGCCCGGTTGGCGGCATGCCAGTTCGGGCTCTTCCAATGTCGCGCATCCAACATGTAATCGAGCCATGCAAACCAGTATCAGGGCTAGTGCTATCTTCTTCATCGCTTCCTCTCCGTCAACAGTCCGTTTTGAT
>CAYRPR010000409.1:0-2772 GCA_964425945.1 uncultured Verrucomicrobiota bacterium
TGGCAGTTCTTTACCAGCTCGGTGAGCAATGAACACAATGGCCGATTCATGGCGACTTCGGCCGCCGTGGATGTCGGCACACCGGCCTGGGGGCTGTACGCGAACAGTGCGAATCTGTCGGAGGCCAAGCGGCTGTTCCCGTCCGCGCTCGAGGTCGGCCAGACGTTCCATGTGCGCTTCGACAACGGATTCATCGATACGGGCGCGAGCGTGGGCGTGGCGTTGCAGAACAATTCGAACGGCACGCTGTGGGAGTTCTATTTTCTTGGCGGCGAGTCGAATTATCGCATCAACGGCGGCGGCGCGACCGACGTGGGCTGGACGAGTACGGGAATCGAAATCGAGATGACCTTGACCGGGTCCACCAATTTCAGCCTGACGATTCGCCCGGTCGGCGGCGATCCGCAAACCATCACGGGCAACCTGATGTCGAGCGAGAATTCCACCGTTACGCAGTTCCGCGCGTGGAACTACAGCGCCGGCGCAGGGTCCGACTACGATTTCTTCTTCAATGACTTTCAGATCACATCCGTTGACTCGGTGTCATCGTCCACCGGCATCACGGTCACCATCACGCGGGAGCCCGAGTTTCATGAGGGCATTCCGATGAGCTGGTGGAACGCGCACGGCCTCGGGACCAACAACCTGGCTTCCGATGATGCAGATTCGGACGGTTCGACCAACTGGGAGGAGTATATTGCCGATACCGATCCGACATCTTCGGCCTCTGTGTATACGAATCGCATCATGCATGTTGAAAGCGATGGCCCCGACATCCTGATCCTGCAGGCCGGTCCACCCACAACGAACAGCCGGGTGTATGACGTTCTGTTCGGCACGAATCTGATGGACGGACAGTGGTTATGGCTGAATCACAGCCTGCCCGGCGCCGGCGGCGGTGGCCCGGTCTTCCTGGCCGTCACCAACGTCGGCGTCCAGGGCTACTACCGCACCGGCGTCAAGATTCCGGACTGAATCGCCCGCCGTATCCCGGTTGATACAACAGTAGACCTGTTGACTCTGCGATGGCTGTGAAATGCCGGTCCACCGCGTATACGCGCAGTCCGTCGTGCAAGGCCATGGCGGCGATTAACACATCCATCCACGGAACCGTGACGCCACGATCGCGAAGTTTCCATGCAAGAGTAATGGCGCGTTCCCAGTCCTCCCGTTCGCAAACGCGATAGGGGATGATGGAAAAGTAGTAGCTCAATCTCTTCCGTTCCGTCGCGCTCGCGCCGCCGAGCACTTCCAGGCGAACGGGCGAACACAGTTGCGCTTTGTAGGCGTCGAGGAGTCCCTCCAGCGCCAGCTTGACTTCAAGACTTCCCGCTCGGCGCAAGCCTTCAATCCATGCGGATGAATCCACCACGACCATGGGTCAGCTCTCCGGCAGGGGCGGGATCGGATTGACGATTCTCTCGTCCTCCGGATGGGCGGGATAGTCGAATGCGCCCTCCCGGATCAGCCGCCCGAAATGGGCCGCCTTCCGTCTCCGAACGAATTCCTCGATCGCCCGGGCCAGAGCGGGACTCTTGCCCTTCTCGCCGGTCAGGCTCATCACTTCTTCCAGTACGCTCTCATCAATGTCCACAGATATGCGCATCAAAATAATATACATGATGAATCATAATGATGCAAAGATAAATATCGGATGATTACAATGTGCCACATCGGATAGTTAGCTACTCATTCAAATCGTTTTAAATAAGGTCGTTGTGACAATACAACTATTTACCTGTCCCCAACGCCACAATGTACCTGTCCCTTGTGTCAGGGGCTGATGAGACGGAAGAAGCGCTGGGTATCGGTGGGGCCGATCGGCAGATCGATGTGGAGCAGCAGGTTGGTGGTCACGACGTACAGGGTGTTCGACCAGGAGCCATCCAGTGCGACGGCTGTCTGGACTCGGTAACTGCGTTGACTGACCACACTCGCGGTGAACTCAAACGTGTCGTCCGATATCTGAGCTTCGACGGTTATCTCCGGTGGTTCGCTCGCGCCGCCGGGAACGTTCGGTTGATCGCCGAGAAACAACAGCAGTTGCTCATCGGTCACGGCGCCCGGGTCGGAAAAATCCGCGTCATCGAGTCCTTCGGGAATGATCGGCCGAGCAAAGCGCACGTAGTCGAACGAGGCGACCAGGTCGGGCTCCGCGCCCGAGAGCGTTCCCCCGCCGATCAGGTCCACGCCGTTGGTCAGAATCAATTGATTGTTGTTCTCCACGCCGACGCTGACGACGGTGTCCCAATCCGTGTACACGGTCAGTCCCGCCTGAAGGGTCTCCGGGAAGTCCGGCCGATAGTAGCGCCGATGCACCACCCGGTCCTCGCCCTCGTCCTGTCGCATCATGATCAGATGCGGTCCCAGCCGTGCAACCTGGATCGCGGCGCGCGTGGCGTCGGTTCCCTCGATATGCAAAACCGAGATGCTGTTGGAGGTGGTCTTCACCTCGTATTCAAATCCGGGATGCGTGCGACTGGCGGCGCCCATGGACAGGAATACATAGTTCTGTCCGCCGGCCGTCCATTCGTTGACATTCGTCATCGCGCGCGGCACGCGAACCATGATGCCGGCGAGGGAATAGTCTTGTTCGGGGCGGCCCGTGCCGGCGCGGTTGCGGGGTTCGACGTAGGTTGTGATGACGAAGTCGCCGGTGTGGGCGATGAAGCCCCATTTGCCGAGGGTGCGGGCGGCGGCGAGGCCGTCGACGAAGGGGCGGGCGTGCTCGAATTGGGGGTGGATGAGGGTGGCGCCGGCTTCGTCGATGTA
>CAYRPR010000410.1:0-2759 GCA_964425945.1 uncultured Verrucomicrobiota bacterium
GTTCTCGTTCGACGCCAGTTTGACAATGTCGTCTGCTGTCTCCAGCCCCAGCTCGCGCGCGACTTCCTCAATCGGGCGGCCGGGCTCGTAACTCGGCAGATGACCCAGCCATTTCTTGGGTTCAGGAATCATGGCATGGAAAGGCACGAAATTCGAAACAAATCCGAAACAGGACAGGGCGTTTCTCTTTGTTTCATAATTTCTGATTTCCTCGTTTGTTCCGGGTTTCGAAATTCGTATTTCGAATTTACCGACCGTCAGTCAATTCCATTGAGCCGCGGATAGGAGCCCAGTACGCGCAGAATACTGCAATGCCGCTCCAATTCCTTCAGCGCGTCGCGAACCGGTTGATCATCGGCATGGCCCTCGATATCGACAAAGAAATAGTACTCCCAGGCCTTGGCCTTGCTGGGTCGTGATTCGATTTTCGTCATGTTGATGCCGTGCGCCTTGATCGCCTCCAGGGCGCTGCACAAGGCGCCCGCCTTGTGCTTGACGCCGAAATAGAGCGACGTCTTGTCGTGGCCCGTCGATTGACCATATTGCTTGCCGACCACCAGAAACCGCGTCGTATTGCCGCCGAGATCCTGGATGTCGCGCGCCAGGATAACCAGCCCATGCAACTCGGCGGCCAGATCGCTGGCCAGCGCGGCCGCATCCGGCTCCTTCGCCGCCATTTCGGCCGCACGCGCCGTGCTGGATACCGACACCTGATCCACGCCCGGCAGGTTCTCGTGCAGCCAGTGACGACATTGCCCGAATACCTGCGGATGGCTGTAGACCTTCCGGATTTGCTCCTTGGTCCCTTTCGACAGCAGGTGGTGCGAAATCGGCAGATAAATCTCCGCGCAGATCTTCAGCGGCGTGTCGATGAACTCGTCGAGCGTATGCGTCACCGCGCCTTCGGTCGAGTTCTCGATCGGCACGACCCCGTAATCCGCGCTCTTCTTCTGTACGGCGGAGAACACGTCGCCGATCGTCTGGCAATTCATGTACTCCACACTGCCGCCGAACCGCGCGCGCGCCGCCTGATGCGTGAACGTGGAGGGCGGGCCAAAATAGGCGATCTTGACGTGATGCTCCAGCGCCAGCGCCGCCGACATCACCTCGCGATAAATGGCCTGGATGGATTCGCTCTTCAGGGGCCCGTCATTCAGCTTGGCGACCCGGTCCAGCACGGTTTTCTCCCGCGCCGGGACATAGATCTCCTGGTCGTTCTCCTGTTTGAGCTTGCCGATCTCCAGCGCCGCGCGCGTGCGTTCGTTCAGCAAACGAACCACCTGCTCGTCCAGCTCATCGATCTTCTTGCGTAAATCATCGAGATTCATCGTCGCCTTCTTCGTCAACATCGTCCTCGTCGTCGTCCTCAAACTCGTCCTCGTCGTCCAAATCGTCTTCGGGCTCTTCCTCGTCCGGACCGGCGTCGTCCGTCGTCTCGTCCTCCTCGACCGGTTCTTCCGTTATTCCGTCCTCCGTTTTCGGTTCATCCTCCGCGGCCTGCGCCGCCGCGGCTTCCTGCTTCTTGATCTGTTCATTCTCGAGACGCCGCAACTCCTCCGTGCCCGGCAGATCGTTCAGCCCTTTCAGGCCGAAATGCTCCAGGAACGTCTGGGTTGTTCCGAACATCCACGGCCGGCCCGGCAATTCACTGCGCCCCGCCACGCGGATCAACTGCATGTCCAGCAGGTTCCGGATGATCTGATCCACCGCCACGCCGCGGACGGCCTCGATCTCCGACCGCACCACCGGTTGGCGGTACGCAATGATCGCCAGCGTCTCCAGCGCCGGACGCGACAGGCGATTCGCCTTCCCCTTCTCCAGCAGGACCCGCAACCACGGCCCGCAGGCCGCGTCGTTCATCAGCCGGTGCCCGTTCGCCACTTCGCGGACCTGCACACCGACCTTGGCCTTTTCCAGATCGGCCCTCAACTCCTCGAGCGCCTCGCGCAAATGCGCCTCGGTGACCTTCGCGAAATCCTTCGTGATGCCGCCGTGCTGTTCGGCCGCCTGCTCGAAAACCCGGTGCATCTGGGAAAGCGACACCGGTTCCTTGGCCGCGAACAGCATCGCGCCCAGGATCTGCTTCAATTCCGGCAATACATCCACTTCGCTCATGATAACACCCTATCCCGCATTCCAAAGCGGGGTCGCGCTGCGCTTGCCCCCGCACTCCATATATGGAGTGCGCCGGCAGAGTCCCGCGAATGCGGGACGGCGACGGCGCTTTCCCAGCGCTCAATCAAACTCATTCTTCAGCCGCCCGGACGATCACTACGTCGTCGAACGGCTGTTTTTGAATCACGCGGATATGCTTCAAGCGCATCAGTTCCAGCACGGCCAGGAACGTGCAGACCACCTCGTGCCGCGATCGCATATCCTTCAACATCTCCGTCAAGGAGGCCGATTCCTTCGTCGCGATCACCTTCAGGATCACGTCGATCTTCTCGCCGACCGTGAACCGCTCGGCGAATATTTCGCGCAGTTCCTCTTTCTTGACCCGGCTCAGCGCCTCGTTGAATGCCGCGATCAGATCAAAAATACTGATATCGTGCAACGCGATATCTGGCCGGGCGCCCAATTCCACCTCTTCGCCCGTGCGTGTGAAGATGTTCTCCTGGAACGATTCCAGTTGCTGGAGGTGCAGGGCCGCATCCTTGAATTTCTTGTATTCCACCAACTGCCGGACCAGGTCCCAGCGCGGGTCCTCCCCTTCCTCCTCCTCGATTTCCGGTCGCTCCTCGACCGGCAACAACATCCGG
>CAYRPR010000411.1:0-2756 GCA_964425945.1 uncultured Verrucomicrobiota bacterium
TAAGAATCCTTAATGTACTTTGGGCGTTTCTCGTGGCGGGGAGCATAGTGTGGCGAGCGTTGTAACAGACTGGCGAGGCGGAGCCGTGTCCGGATGTGGTCCGGTGCGGGTGTATTGTATCCTGCTGGCCGCCTGCCTGTGGGGCGGAACGGCATTCAGCCAGGATGCCAGCATCAGCGGCTATGTCGAAGAGCTGGGCGTACCCCGACCGATCGGTGATATCCTCGTGTCGGCCTGGCGCTGGACCGGTGCGGAATGGGCGGTCGAAGACGATGCGCGCACCGGCACCAACGGGACGTACCTCATCACGGGATTAACAGCCGGAACCTACCGCGTCCAGTTCACGAGCGATAACGGCAACCATATCGAGGAATGGTACAACAACGCCACCAACCTGACCACGGCCACCGATATCGTGCTGGGTTCCACGGACACCGCCACGAACATCAACGCGATCATGGAATTCGTTGCCGGTCCGTTTGCGTCGGTGTTTGAGATCTTCAGCGTGTTCGATTTCCCTCAGCAGATATCCGACGCCGAGTTCGCGAACGGCAACTATCTGATTGTCATGCACTTTGAGGACCTGTACGGCGTCGTGACCGACAACACGAATCACCCCTACTTCCTGCCCCGTTTCAGCGTCTTCACCATGGAGGAGGAGCCGATCTACACGAATCAGGAGTTCGCCTCGTACACGCATGTGGGTGCGACGACGGTGGTCGCGTCCAATGACACGCAGCAGGCGGCCGCCTATGAGGACATTCATCTCGGCTTCTACAAGATCCGCTGGAGCGCAGTGAACTCGAACGGCGTGCGCACCGTGGATTCGGACGCCACCACGGGATCGTACTACATCGATTTCGAGGGGGAGGGGGAGGTCAAGGATCACTTCGCCGGAGAAGTCGTCAATTTGAGCGGGACGGACTGGTTCCTGAACAACTCGCTGATCGGCGAGACCTCGTTCGACCGTAAGGAGGGACAGCGTTCCCTGCGCATCCGGCGCGAAGGCGAGGGCATCGCGGGCGTGATGGACATGATGGCGGACCGGCTGAACGGCATCCGGCACATCAGTCTCTTGTACGCGGCGTACGGCAACAATCCGAATCCGCCCCACATTGTGTTTCAGGTCAGCACCAACAGCGGCGTTGACTGGTTCAATGTCGGCGAAACGATCAATCCACAGGGCGTGCTGGATTTGCAGCCCTTCATCGTGGATGTGCGTGTGGAGGGAACGGTGCGGGTTCGCATTATCGTGACGGGCGCGGGCAATCAGGGGCACCGGACGAATGTGGACAACATCCGTATTGTTGATTTTCCGGGCGCCAACGAGGCGCAATTCGTGGTCTTCGACGACGATATCACGCCGCCCGTCGCGCCATCCAATATCGTGGAGGCCGTAGCAGGCTGGACGAATGTGAACGCTTTTGCGTTGAGTTGGGATGAGGCCTATGATCCGCCGGATAGCCGGACGGACACCACGTCCGGCATTTACGAATATCGTATCGCCGCGGGCCATTTCCCGTCGGCCATGGACTCGTTCGATTACGGTCTCGGTACCGGGCTGAACGGTCGCAACGGAGGCGCCGGCTGGAGCGGCGCGTGGCAGGCGACGGCTGATTTCAGCCTGAGCGAGGACGCGCCGCTGGAGTATGGCGCGGTGCTCGGCGTGGACGAAACCGGCGGACGGTATACGACGGGCGGGTCGGACGGCGCGGCCGCGGGCCGCTACCTGGACGTGACGGGTACCTTTGCTCATCTCGAGACGTCCCACATGGGCATCCCTCATATCGGCGCCGCGGACACGTCCTTGTGGATGAGTTTCCTGTTGCGCCGCGACCAGAGTTCCTCGTCGACGAACGCCGCCTACGTCTCCCTGCATCGGCACGCCGCCAACGCGAATGACGCGGCGGAGGAAATCCTTCGCGTGGGCGATCTGGGCGGCGACAACCGATATTGGGGCTTGTCGGCGATGGGGCAGTCGGCTTGGAGTGAAGAGCCGGTGGTTTCGTTCGGACAGGCGTTCGTAGCCGTGCAACTGGAATTTGCGGCGGGCGGAAACCTTGCGCGGCTGTATCTGAATCCCCCGCTCGACGGGAATGTGCCGTCGGAGCCGGACGTGGTATTGACAAATGCGGCGTCCGATTTTCTCTTCAACCGCGTGCGCATTGATCCGGGTCCGGTGACGAACGGGTTGAGCGTGGATGATATCCGTTTCGGTGCGGATTACGGACAAGTGGCTCCCGCCGTGGCCGGCGAATCGGTGGGGTCGGTCACGCAAACGATCTTTACCGCCGCGTGGCTTGGTGTGCAGACCAATCGGCTGTTCGCCGTGGACGACGACGACGATCGCGCCAACGATCGCTTGCGGGGGGCGACCACGTTGTTTGAAACCCGCTTTGATAATGTGCCTCCGCTTCGCATGCAGGGCGTCTGGGCGGATCTGGGTACCGATCCCATGGCGGACATCACGATCTCGTGGCTGGCGCTGGAGGATGGCGGCGGTACTCCGGGCGATCCGCTCTCTCCATGGAGCAGTTACGTCGTCTATTACACGGATGAGGGGCGTCAGCCGACCACCAACGACAGCTTCGTCGCCGTTGAATCCGGGGTGGCCGCGCTGGGCACGATCACGACGACGAATGTCATGATCGAGGGCTTCGAGGATGGCACGACGTATCGCCTGGCCGTTGCGGGCCGGGACATGGCCGGGAATATCGGGCCGTTGTCGACCGATCAGGTGGTCGTTGCGCTCGCCG
>CAYRPR010000412.1:0-2752 GCA_964425945.1 uncultured Verrucomicrobiota bacterium
AGAATGGAGCGCGAAATACTGAAATTGCGGGAATCGGAGGGATCCATCAGGTGGCTCGAAACCATGGTGACCCCGTCCGAATCCTCGCGCGAGAGAAACACGGCGAAGCGTCGCCCCTCGACAATGGCGCTGAGGCGTTTCAAGGCCTCGTCGCACATCGATTTCAGATCCTGATAGACCACGAGCATGCCGGCCATGTCCGCGAGCGCCTTGAACGCGCGCGCGATCGTGGCGTCGCCCGCCTCCTGCCCCGCCAGCGCGTCGGCGTAGGACAGGCCGCCCACCACCACCTGGCGCGTGGGCTGTTCCGTGATCGTCAAATCCGCATCATACAACGTACTGGGCGATCCATCGCCGGCGGATTCCAGCACAAGCGTTATGTCGCCGAACGTAATCCGGTCGCCGGCCTTGAGGTCGGCTTCCTTGGCGATGCGCTGTTGGTTGATCCGCACACCATTTCGACTGCCCAGATCCTTCACGCGCACCGGCATGTCCGGCTCCACATCCAGTTGCGCATGTTGACGCGACACCGTTCGGTGGTTGATGACGATATCGCAATCCTTCTCGCGCCCGACCAGATAGGACCCCGGATCGAGAATCCAGTAGTGCGCGTCGGGCTGGGCGGGATTATATAGCTTGTACTCTGTCATGTGTCCCGGATACTACGGCATCGGTCGAGCGGGTTCACCTGAAAACTGCGGTTGCGATCAGAACAGGAACCGCAAGGATATGGCGGGGACCTGTTCCCAGCGGGGTTCGAAGAAGGCGGCGCCTTCAATGCAATCCACGGCCTCATCGATGCGACGCTGATTGTACCGGTGACTCGCGTCGATGCCGCCGTAAATACTGCCCGTGTACCAGGTGATCTCAAAGAACGTGATCACGGCGAAACCACCCCAATGATCGTTCTGGGCCGTGTCCACCATGCCATAGATGAAGAGCGCGTTCAGGATCAGCGAACGCAAGGCATTGGCATACTCGCCCGCGTACGCGTAACCCAATCCCGGCGCTATCCCCAGAAAACCGCCCAGACGAGGACTCTTGTCACGGCCCGATGCGTAACGGTCCAAGGCCCGCTCGCCATCGGGATGCGGTTCCGGTGCGCGGAGCAGGGCCTGCCGCGCGCCGTCCAGATCGCCGTCGCGCAGTCTCAGCGCCGAGAGACGCCGCGCCGCTAGCGCCCGGGCTTCCTCCGGCGCCGCACTGTTCAATACGCTCTCCCAATAAAATATCGCTTCACCGATGCGACGGTCCTTGGCCGCCGTTTCCGCGCGCAGAACGAGGGCGACAGGGCCCAGGTCGGGTTGGACATCCTCAGCCCGATCGATCATACGGTCCGCGGACGCGTAATCGCCCGCCTGAAGATACTGATGCCCTGCATGCCAGTAAAAGCTCGCCTGCGCGCCCGCATCGGCTTCACCGAGCGCCAGCCGACGAAATTCGATCGCCGCCGACCGCGCATCGCCCTCGCGCACCAGTTCCAACGCCACCGAGCGCGTGGGATCATCCGCCAACGCGATCGATACATACAGGGCGAGGCAAATTCGAAATACGAATATCGAAATTCGAAACAAACGGGGAAATATCGAAAGGAGGCAAACAGGACACCCGTTTGCCTCTCTTTCGGATTTCGAAATGGATTCGCATTTCGAGTTTCGGATTTCGGATTTCATCTCTTCAGCCATCCATCATGATCCGACACCGGATCGCGGAAGCGCACATACCCTTCGACCACAACGGGATTCTGCTCGGATGACACGACGGACGGCTCACGCACCAGACGATCAGCGGTCATCGGGATCCCCTTCCATCCGTGCTTCATGGACGCTTCCATGCTGTAGCGGGAACAACTGGGATCCAGCGAACAGCGATGCCCGATCGCCGGTCCGATCTGCGTCTGATAGAAGCGAATCAACCCTTTCGCCGGTCGCGCGGTGAGCGGCGCGCGCGGGGGTTTGGGCAAGCGCGCTTCCCGGTGAATGGCGGGTGTCCAGAGAGCGGATACGGTCTTCAACTGCTGGACCAAGGCGGGATCACGGCCCGCCAGATGGCGATGATCCCTCATCAGGTGATGCAGGGAACAACCGCTCAACAGAAACAGGCGACCTGACGATTGTTTAAATGACCGGCGAAGCGCCTCGAACGCCTCATCGATATCCCCGCTCGCCCACAGCCGGCGCCCCCATTCATAGAGAACCTCCACGTTATCGCCAGAGGAGGCGAGATGGCGCAAGAGCGCCGCGGTTTCATCGTCGCGGTCCCCCAACCGGATACGGGACAAGGCCAGCACATACCGGGCGTTCGTGGAATCCGGATCGACCGCGAGCACGCGCCGGGCTTCAGTCCGCGCCGCAAGCCAGTCCCCGTCTTCGTAAAGCTCCCTCATCAACGAGTCGCTGTAGGCGGTCTGAAAACACAACAGGGTTCCGGCGATGATCGCCGGAACCCTGTTGCACTTACCAAACTTAATCAACGGGAAACGAATCAATAGAAATTCGCCCCGTACTGGCTGGCCAGATCACGCGTCGTGATCCCGTTAGCCCCGTCAATGCCGTTCCAGATGGCGATCACGGTGCCCGCAATGGGAATCAAGAGACCCCACTCACGGAAATGAAGATCCTTGCCCTCATTCCAGTAGCCGGCCGTGCGTACGCCGAAACAGCAACCGACCAGGAATCCAACAAACCCGCCACGTTCACCAGCCGCTTCCGTCGCCGGCACGGACGCCAACAACATCAGCGCCACCAATGTT
>CAYRPR010000413.1:0-2735 GCA_964425945.1 uncultured Verrucomicrobiota bacterium
AGGTGGACGGGGGCCGCGGCCGCGCCGCACGCGTCAACCTGCTCGACACCGTCGGCGGCGAATCCTATCTGGAACAACTCATCGACAGCACCCCGACCTCCGCCCACGCCGAGTACTACGTCGATATCGTGCGGCGCAAACACCTGCTTCGCTCCATCATCGACCGCTCGCGCCAGGCGATCGAATCCTGCTACGCCTGCGACGACGAGGCCGATGAGCTTCTGGGCGAAACCGAACAATCGTTCTTCGAGATCAGCGATCTGGCGTACCGCACCATGCCGGCCTGGGGCGACCTGATCAAGGGCTCGATGCAGGAAATCGAGATGATATGCCAGAAGCAGGGCGTCACGGGCGTCCCCACCGGATTCAAGGACCTCGACCAGCAACTGCAGGGACTGCACGCCGGCGATATGATCATCATCGCCGCGCGTCCGTCCATGGGCAAGACCTCGCTGGCGATGAACATCGTCGAGAAAGTGGCGTTGGGCGAGGTGTCGGATCATGCGCCGCGTCCCGTGGCCGTGTTCAGCCTGGAAATGTCGCGGGAACAACTCGTGAAGCGCATGATCTGCTGTCGCGCGAAGGTTTCCTCGCACAAGTTGTCCACCGGCTATGTGTCGAAGGTCAATCATGGCCTGTTGATTCAGGCCGCCGACGCCTTGACGAAGGCGCAGATCTATCTGGATGACACGGCCGGGTTGAGCGCGCTGGAATTGCGTTCGCGCGCGCGCCGGCTCAAGCGGAAGTACGACATCCAGTTGATCGTCGTGGACTATCTCCAGATGATGAATTTCCCGCAGTATGCCAAGGAAGGTCGCCAGCGCGAAACCGCCGCCATATCCGGCGCGCTCAAGGCCATGGCCAAGGAGTTGCGCGTGCCGGTGATTGTCCTGAGCCAGTTGAGCCGCGCGCCCGAGATGCGCGGCAATCTGGCCATTCCGAAGCTGTCCGACCTGCGCGACTCCGGTTCGATCGAGCAGGACGCCGACGTCGTCGGGTTGTTGCGTCGGCCGTGCAAGTATCCGGATGACAAGGATTACGAGGACAAGACCCTGGCGATTCTGGAAATCGCAAAGCACCGCAACGGACCGACCGGCGAGGTGACTCTGCATTTCGAGGAAGATTATACGCGCTTCGGCGACCGGGCCCGCGGCGTGGATCAGGAATACGATTACCAGGCCGCCGAGAAAGGTGTCGAAGTATGAGCCATGCGCCGTGGCGGTTGGCCATCGTGGCGACCGTTCTGTTCCTCTGCATCCACTCGACGCTGCACGCGGTCCAGGTCGCCGATGTGCGCGTGGAGCATGTCGGGCCGGGGCCGCTCGACGAATCCTCCGTCCTGGCGCACGTCAGCCTGCAGGTCGGGGCGACGTACCAGCCCTCGGTGGTCGCGCGCGACGTGCGCGCGCTCCAGCAGACCGGCCGTTTCACGCTCGTCACAACGGAAGTGGAACCGGTGCGCGGCGAGGACGCCGTAATCGTCATCTATAAAGTGGCCTCGAAACCCCGTATCCGGCGCCTCTACATCACCGGCGCCGACTACCTCAGCAACCGGAAGGTGCGGGACCTGCTCGAGTTGGGCGTCGGCGACCTTGTCGATGACGCGACGCTCGCCGTGCGCGCGCGGGACGTGTATGAACATTACCGCAAGCGCTATTTCGTTGATCCGCAGCTGACCTGGTTTATCCAGGTCGATCCCTCCACCGGCGCGGCCGATGTGACCGTCTCCGTCAACGAGGGCCGACGCATGGCCGTGCGGCGCATCCGGTTTGAGGGCAACCGATCGATCTCCTCGCGCGCCCTTCGCAAGGCGATGAAGCAGAAGAACTGGCGGCCCTGGGCCCGGATCACAAAGCGAAACCTGTACAACCCGCTCGATCTTGAAACGGATCTGGAGACCATCCGCTGGATGTATCTGAATGAGGGATACCTGGACGCCCGGGTCGGCCAGCCGCGGATCGAGGGGCGTCGCAAATACATCAACATCATCATACCCATCGACGAGGGGCCGTTGTACCGCGTCGGCAAGGTCACGCTGGATGGCGTGACCCTGTTTCCCCGGGACGATGTGTTCCGTGAAATCCGCGTACGGCCGGGCAGCGTCGCGGCGATGTCCGCGATCGATGATTCGCGCCAGGCCCTCCGCGATTTCTATGGCAGTCGCGGTTATATTCAGACCCTGACGAGTTACACGCTCACGCCGGACCTGCGCGCGATAACGGTGGACGTGGATTTCACGGTGCGCGAGGGTGAATTGGCATACTTCCGCGATATCCGCGTCCGGGGCAACACGCGGACGAAGGACAAGGTCATCCGCCGCGAGTTGACCGTGTATCCCGGCGAGATCTTCAACGAGGTGAAGGTTCGCCGCAGTGAGAACCGCCTGCGCAATATGGGCTATTTCCAGACGGTCCGCAGTTACCCGGAGCCGACACCGATACCGCATCGTTATGACCTGACCTTCGATGTCGAGGAGGCCAAGACCGGTCAACTCATCGCCGGCGCGGGTTTTTCCAGTATCGACAATGTCGTCGGCTTCGTCGAGATCGCGCAGAACAACTTCGACCTGTTCGGCTGGCCCCATTTCACCGGAGGCGGCCAGAAGGTCAAGCTGCGCACGCAGGTCGGCGACAAGCGCACGGATGTCGATTTCTCCATCGTGGAGCCCTGGTTCCTGGACCGGCAATTGGAGTTCTCGTTGGACCTGTTCCGCAGCGACAAGCGGTTCCTGAGCA
>CAYRPR010000414.1:0-2719 GCA_964425945.1 uncultured Verrucomicrobiota bacterium
CAGAGCATGGAGGCTATCGGATGCCCCGACCCGGTTCAAAGCAATTTTTCCGCCAAGGCGACCCACCTCGGCTCCCTGATAACGCCCAACGTTCAACGTTGAACGTTCAATGTTGGACGTTTCTCCCTTGTCCCCACGCCCCTAGGGCTCGGGACTCTTTTTTCCATTGCCCTTTTGACGTGATTGATTATTGTTACTCGCAGAATCGAACGATTTAGCAGAGGGTGGCGCGCATTTTCCGTTTAAGACAACCAGGAAGGAAGCTCTCTATTCATGAGCTCTGATACGGGCCGGAACGGCCAATACAACGAAATGGAAGTGAAGGACTGGGTGGATGCCTTGGACGATGTCCTGCATCTCTCCGGCCCCGAACAGGTTCAGCAGATCCTGCGGGAGCTGGAAATCCGGGCCCATCGCGCCGGTGTGCGCCTGCCGTTCACCGCGAATACGCCGTACATCAATACCATCCCGTTCAATGAACAGCCGCCCTACCCCGGCAACCGGGAAATCGAGTGGCGGATCAAGTCCCTGATCCGGTGGAACGCCATGGCCATGGTCGTCCGGGCCAACCGGGTGGACGCCAGCATCGGGGGCCATATCTCCACCTACGCGTCGGCGGCCACGCTGTACGAGGTCGGGTTCAACCACTTCTTCCGCGCCCGCAACGAGAAGCATCCGGGCGACCTGGTCTACTTCCAGGGCCACGCGGCGCCCGGCATCTACGCCCGGGCGTTCCTCGAAGGACGCCTGTCCAAGGACCGGCTCAACAATTTCCGGCGTGAACTCGCGCCCGGCGGCGGTCTGTCGTCCTACCCGCACCCGTGGCTGATGCCGGATTTCTGGCGGTTCCCGACCGTTTCGATGGGTCTGGGCCCGATCATGTCCATTTATCACGCCCGCTTTATCCGCTACCTGGAGGACCGGGGCCTGCGCGAACCGACCGACCAGCGCGTCTGGACGTTCATGGGCGACGGCGAATGCGACGAGCCCGAATCGCTCGGCGCGATCACGCTCGCCGCGCGCGAGAAGCTCGATCACCTGACGTTCGTCATCAACTGCAACCTTCAGCGGCTTGACGGACCCGTGCGCGGCAACGGCCAGATCGTGCAGGAACTCGAAGCCGCCTTCCGCGGCGCGGGCTGGAACGTCGTCAAACTGCTCTGGGGCAGTGACTGGGATCCGCTGTTCTCCGCCGATAAGGAAGGCCTGCTCGCCCGGCGCATGGGCGAGACGGTGGACGGCCAGTACCAGAAGTACACGGTATCCAAAGGTAGTTACATTCGTGACCACTTCTTCGGCAAGTATCCGCAACTGCTCGAGCTGGTCAAACACCTGACCGACGAGAAGCTGGAGAAACTGCGGCGCGGCGGGCACGACCCCGAAAAGGTCTATGCCGCGTTCAAGAACGCCGTCGAGAACAAGGGGTCGCCGACCGTCATCCTGGCGCAGACCATCAAGGGCTATGGCATGGGCGAAAGCGGCGAAGGCAAGAACATCACGCACCAGCAGAAGAAGCTGAACGAGGACGAACTGCGCGCGTTCCGGTCGCGGTTCGGCATTCCGATCTCCGACGAGGAGGTCGGCAAGGCGCCGTTCTACCGCCCGCACGAGGACAGTCCCGAGATCAAGTACCTGCGCGAACGGCGCGAGGCGCTCGGCGGCTACACGCCGCAACGCAGCAAAACCTGGGTCTCCATCAAGGCACCCGAAGACGATATCTTCGAGGAGTTCTTCAAGGGCACCGAAGGCCGCGAAGTGTCCACCACGATGGTCTTCGTGCGCATCCTGACGAAGCTCCTGAAGGACAAAAACATCGGCAAGCTGATCGTTCCGATCGTGCCGGACGAGGCGCGCACCTTCGGCATGGAATCGCTCTTCCGCCAGATCGGCATCTACTCGCACGTCGGCCAGCTCTATGAACCGGTCGACGCCGACAGCCTGCTTTATTACAAGGAATCGAAGAGCGGCCAACTGCTCGAGGAAGGCATCACCGAGGCGGGATCGATGTCGTCCCTGATCGCCGCGGGCACCGCGTATGCCAATCACGGCATCAACACGATTCCCTTCTTCATCTATTACTCGATGTTCGGATTCCAGCGGATCGGCGATCTGATCTGGGCCGCGGGCGACATGCGGTGCAAGGGGTTTCTGATCGGCGGCACCGCCGGACGCACGACGCTCGCGGGCGAAGGATTACAGCACCAGGACGGCAACAGTCACCTGCTCGCCTATCCCGTGCCCAACATGGTCGCGTACGACCCGACTTTCGCCTACGAGCTGGCCGTCATCATCAAGGACGGCATCCGACGCATGTACGTGGAGCAGGAAGACATCTTCTACTACATCACCGTCATGAACGAGAACTACGCAATGCCCGAGATGCCGGAAGGCCATATCGACGGCATTCTCAAGGGCGCGTATAAGTTCAAGCATTCCGAAGTGAAGAACAAGGACGCCAAGGCCCAGTTGCTCGGTAGTGGCGCGATCCTGAACGAAGTCATCAAGGCGCAGGCCATTCTCGGCGAGAAATACGGCGTCGAGGCCGATGTCTGGTCCGTCACGAGTTACAAGGAACTGCGGCGCGACGCGAAGGATGTCGAGCGATGGAATCTCCTGCATCCGGACAAGAAACCGCAGATGCCGTATGTCTCGAAGTGTTTCGGATCGCAGCCGGGCGTCTTTGTCGCCGCGTCCGACTACGTCAAGACCCTGCCCGATT
>CAYRPR010000415.1:0-2716 GCA_964425945.1 uncultured Verrucomicrobiota bacterium
GCGCGATTCCAGTTCCTGTATGCGCTCCCGAAGTATGTTGTTCTCCCGCGTCAACAGGGCGATCTGCTCGATGGCCCCGGGCGGCGGGTTCGGCAACGTGGCCGCGAAGGCGTTACGTGAGCGGAAAGCCAGTTCCTCAATCAGGTCCTTCTTCTCAGCGCGCGGCCGCATTTCAAGATAGCGGGTATAATGATAGTGGGCTCGAAGGAATTCCTGGCGGTCATCGTATTCCACGCCGAGTTTGAGGTGCGCGATGGCTAGACTGGGTTTCCGCTCGAGGGCCGCCAGATACTGTTCGATCGCGCCGTCGGCGTCGCCCGCGCGCTTCCGCGCATCGCCCCGCATGATCAAGGGATCGCGCTCCTCGCGGCGGTCCTGCAGCGACGTCATGCGACCGCATCCCGTCAGGACAAGGGGTGCCATCCACAGCGCCAACATGAAAAGCGGAGCCAAGTGTGTAAGCGGAAATTTCATGTCTCTTCCGTACCATGCGGCAGGCTGCTCGTCAATCGCACAGGACATCACATATACAGGGGCATTCGCGTGGAGGGGAAAGGCGCATCGCGCCTGCCCGCGTTCTTGACGCCGGCTATTCCATTGATATAAGACTTTGGCATATGGAAACGCCCCTCCATCCGACGTTGTGGCGCACCTGTCGGGCGTTGGCGAACGAAGAACGCCTGATCATCATGTCGATATTGCACGATAAGGGCCGGATGACTGTGACACAGATGGCGCACGAGACGCGGTGTCCCATCAACAAGGCCAGCGAAGGCCTTCGTGCATTGAATGCCCGGGGCCTGCTTCGCGCTCATCGGATCGGCCGTTACGTCTATTATGAAATCGGGAGCGATCCATCGGTTGCAGGTAGCTCGACCATTCTGAAGGGCTTGCTCCCGATGTTGAGTTCGGGTACCGCCGCACGCCGGCGGGCATTCAAGATCCTGACCGGATTCACGCATCCCCGGCGTCACGTAATCGTGTTCCATTTGAATGCTAACCACATGACATTCTATGATTTGCGTAAATCCGTTAACTGCTCCAACCAAGCCCTGCGCCGGCACATTCGCAAGTTGCGTGATCGCCGTTTTGTGCAACGTGTCAAGAGGACTTATCGTCTTGCCCACCCGCGCGATTCGTTGCGCCAAGCCCTGCTGGAGCTGGCCACGCTTCCCCCGTAACAGCCAAAAACGCTCACACTTCCGGAAGTGTGAGCAGATTCAGCTGCAAATATCACTACAACAAACTTTTACAGCACAACGTGTTCACACTTCCGGAAGTGTGAGCACATCGTATGGGTATTATGCTGTAATAGTTTGTGATAGCGATTCTTGCGGCGTGAATCTACCGGGAATAAAGGGCGACATCAGGGTGATATGAATGTCGTCCGGTACGCGATGTAGCCGCTGCGGTCCGGCCATTCCTGCGTTGCGCGCAGGCCCACGGCCTTTGAATTCACATTCACATAGGCGTGTGGCTCCAGCCAGATATACGGAATCTCGGGCGGCCCCTTGACGCCCGTACCCCCCAGCCGCCTCCACGCGCTATCATCGAAACCCGGATCCGACCAGTTACCCGACGGATTGAACGCAGATTTCCAGTCCGTCGTCGTGTACACATCCTGCTGATGGGTGCGAAGATACGCTTGCGACCAATCCGGGTAATCCTTCCAGCGAGCCTGGAGCCCCAGAACATGCGTACCCGGGCGAAGCTGTACACGGAAGACTAATGTCTGGGCCGGATGCTCGATGGTCGACAGCGCGCGGCCATTGATCCACAGACGAGTCCGCGTATTGCAGTAGGCCGCCAGAAGCGCGTGAGACGAGTCCTCGTGAAACCAGAGCAAATCATCGGCCTGCTTCAACGCCGCGGCATTGGTCGTCGAAGCCGTGAATTCCTCGTACAGCGGTTTGGCCACGTCGAAACCCTCGAGATACTCCGTGTATGCGATCCGCCGCAACCGCAACGGATCGGCAAACGGAAACCCCGGATACCGTTCGAGAAAATAGTCGATGAACTCCCGTGCCCCTCGATGATCGCCCAACCGTTCCATGTTGTTCAGCTCCGTCATGACGGTCTGCTGGGCAAAAGGATCATCCGGCGGCAGGCGATCGCGCCGCGAGCCCACACGCGAGCCGGACGCCTGCGGCTCAGCCATGTAATAATACGCCACCGATTCCATCCAGCCGCGGCTGTTATTGCCCGGCCCCCGCTCAAACTGCATATCAATGGACGAACGAAAAACGACCGGATCGGCCACATGGAGCCTGTACTGCACCGCGCGCAACGGCGCCTTGAATGATATGCCATTCCACGGGCGCACCGTGGCGTTCTGATAGTACCAGCCGCCATTGAAGTAATCCTCCAGCCCCGTACCGCGCCACCCGGGCTTGGTCTCATCATCAATACGGATCCATTCGTCCGCCTCGAGAATCCACCAGCTCTGATCCACACTGACCACGGCCAGCAAACAGCCGACCAGCTTGCCCGCCCCCGTCGCACTGACGATCGGATGCGGCCGCCCCACATCCTGCGGCGACGTGCGATTCCATCGCGCATGGAAATAACCCCATGCGGGGTCCCAATCCGACAAGGTCTCCACCTCCGCCTCCACGTCAAACGAGACGACCACGTCACCCTCATTGCGCAACGAGAGCGTACCCGCCCGCTCATAGGGTTTGGGGAATCGACTGATGAACGTGTCTTCGCGCTTGCC
>CAYRPR010000416.1:0-2703 GCA_964425945.1 uncultured Verrucomicrobiota bacterium
GGCTCGTCGTCGCCGGGCCAGGGGTCGAGGAACAGCCGTCCGTCTTCGCGGCCCATGAACTCGCGCGCGACGCGGGCATTGCCCTCCTCGCACGCCTGCAGGAATTCGCGGCGCGCGCGGGCCGTCATGAACAATCCCGCCGGGCCGCGCCGGGGACGGCCGTCGTCGGCGATCCGGCCGAGGGCGTCGGCGATGCGCGCCTGCTCGGCCTCGGTGCGCGTGGCGTTGGTCCGTCGCAGGAGCTCGACGGAATAGAAGTCCAGGCTGATATTGGACTCGTCCGGAGTCGGATACACCAGCGAATCATCCGGCGCCAGGTTCAGCACGTGCAGAAAATCCGAAAACAGGGTTCCGCCGACGAACTGCCCGAACTCGTAGGGGCGGACGATCATCCGCTCCGCGCCAAACGCCCGGGCCCACGCCGAGACCATCGCGTACCAATCCCACCGCGGCGGAATTCCGGGTTGGGGTTGGCGCTGAAACTCCATGTACTCCTGAAGGGAGCCCGTGTAGCGCACCTTGGGACTCTTGACCACTTCCTGGTACAGCGATTGGATGAAATAATCCTGCCGTCGCACGTACAGAATGAACCGGGTGCGCGCGGCGGTTTCTCCGAGGGCGGCGCGCAGGGCGTCCGGTATGCGCGAAAACTGTTCACTGCTGAACAGCGCAACGGGGGCGCCGCACCGCATCGCCTGGTCCAATTCGCGTTGCAGGGGCGCGGGATCGCCGTGCGTCAACGCGTAAGCCAGATCGTAGTGATGGGTTGATCCGGTGTCGGGATAGCAGATGCCTTGCCGCATCAGCCAGGCCCGGTTGTTGCCCAGAAAGCGCTGAAGCGCGGTGGTGCCCGTCTTGTGCACGCCGATATGAATGTACAGGTGATCCATGCTCAACAGCTTACGCGGAGGCCGCGCTCGCTCTTCTCCATCCGGTGAGTTTCCGATGCAGGCGCCCCGCCTGCAATTCCATTTCATGACGACGCGTGACCAGATGCGCCATCAGGCGAAAGAGCAGGGGCATGAGCTGCTCCGCATCCACGCGGATCGGTTCCCACGGCTCATCCCCCCGCGGCCAGGGTTCGTGAAACAACCGTTCGTCCTCCCGCCCGAGATAGGCGCGCGCGATCCGCCGGTTCATCGGGTCGCACAGTTCCAGGACCCGTCGTCGCTGGGCGGGGGAAATCAGGCTGTACGTCTCGAACGGACGCTTGCTCTGGTTGTCGCCCAGCGCGTCGTACAGAAACGATTGGGCGTAGCGGTCGATCGCTTCATCCGCCAGACCATATCCGAGTCGCATCAATTCCAGCACGGCGGGCTGGAACCCGAAGTTGCGGTTGAACTGACTGGCGGGCGGATCCTCCAACCCGCCGCGATCGTTGATGCCGATGCGGCCCAGGAAATCCGTGACGACATCGCCGTCCGTCAACTGGCTCCGCTCGTAGGGCCATGCGACGATCCGTTCCCGGGGGATGAACGTATTCCACCGGTCCAGAATGGCTTCGTAGCTGAAGAGGCGTCCGGGCGGGCTCGGACCTTCCTGCTGAACAATATCCAACTCGCGCTCCAGGTATTCTTCGAAGGTCCGCGACCCGCGCTTCATGCCCCACTGCTTCCATGCGGCCTCGACCAGGTGGTCCTGTCGTCGCATGTAGAGGATGATCCGGGTCTCGATATCGAAACGCTTGTCCACGTCCCGCACCAGTTGTGTCCACAACGGGGTGCGGCCTTCGGAACTGATGACCACCGCCGCCACATCATGGCGCAGGGCCCAGCGGATGCTTTTCGCCAGCCGCCTGAACCCTTCGCGCGGCGACAGGCTGACGAAGAGGTGGGAATGCGTCGGGCAGACGCCGCGGTCGACCGGCCCGCCTTCCGTATTGGGATAGAGGATGCGGTGGCGTTCGAGCAGGGCGCGGCGGTTATGATCCATGAAGGCTTGGATCGCGCTGCTGCCGGTCTTGCCCAGCCCGTTATGTACGTAGAGTTTCATCGGGGATGCGCCGGGGCGGATGTCGGGTCCAGCGCGGTCCAGTCGGTGTGGATGTTGATCATGCCCTGCTGGAGGCGGGTGCTCCGGCCCGCCTCGATATCGAAGACGAGAGGCGAACCCAGCGGCAACGCGCGGTCCTTGGACGGGATCTCGGCGAGCGCGGTGATCTGGCGTCGTCCCGCCAGGATCAGGCCGCCCGGGATGTCCGCGCGCACGACATGGCGACCGGGCCGGGCGAGGGCGGGGTCCGGTTTCTGCATGGATACGACCAGCGGGGGGCCGTTATGCGCGGCGATCATGAATCCGAGTCGGAAGTCGGGCAGGGCGTCGATCAGTTCGTAAACGATATCGAAGTGGGACGGCTGATGTTCTAGCCACGACGCGGTGGTCTCGCCGCGATGATTGCACAGGCGCAAGCCGTGGACGATGACGCCCGACAACCGCGGATCGGTCATGCCTTCCGCCCATTGCACCTCGCCGCCGTGCGCCGTCGCGGCGGCCAGATAGGACTCGACCACTTCGTCGGTCGGGCCGCTCGCGCGAATCCGCCCGTGATCGATCCAGATCGCGCGCGTGCATAACTGGGATACGGACGCGAGCCGGTGGCTGACGAACAGCACGGTGCGCCCGCTGCCCGCCAGGCTCTTCATCTTGTCCGCGCACTTCTTCTGAATCTCCGCATCGCCCACGGCCAGCACCTCGTCCAGCAAC
>CAYRPR010000417.1:0-2701 GCA_964425945.1 uncultured Verrucomicrobiota bacterium
ACTTTTGCACCGGATGGAAACGCGCCATAAAGGCTGGTTGCAGGATGTGCGGCGACTCGGTGCGCAGTTGCGCGCGTTCAATCCGGAAGGTGTTCTGAAGCGCGGATACAGCATCACGCGGAAGACCGACGGAACGGTGATCCGTTCGCCCGACGAAGTCGTTGCCGGCGATGACCTGGAGACGCGGGTGGCGCGCGGGACGATCCGGTCGACGGTGATGAAAACCGGGAACTGACCTCCGGGTCCGACTCAGCGATCCGTCCGGCCTCTGACCGACATCCGCGTTTTCCCCACGTGACCATTCTCCCGCGGTCGGGATCGGGCCCCAGCCGCGCTCCGAAGCCCACGGGTGCAGACTCTTTGGAGCGCCCCGCACGTGCGGGGCAGAGGGTTCGCCCAGATCCACCCCGCAATCACGTCAGCAGCGCGTTGATCTTGGCGGCGCAGATGAAGTCGTTGTCGGAAATACCGCCGATCGCATGCGTGGAATACTTCACGGTGCATTTCTTGTAGCCGAATTCGATGTCCGGGTGATGGTCCTCGCGATGCGCGATCCAGGCCGCGGCATTCACAAAGGATACCGTCTGGTAGTAGTTCTTGAACTCGAAGGTGCGGCTGATGACCTCGCCATCGTAGCCCCACCCCTCCACCTGGGCGAGATTCGCGCGAATGTCGCTCTCCGCCATGGCCGGGGTACCGCCTTCGCAGGGTTTGCAGGTACGGGCTGCCCAATCCGTCATATTGACACCTCCTGCACTCATACTAGCACGGGTCGCCGCGCGATTCCAGTTTTCGCCGGTTATTCCGGCAGGATATCGGGCATCAAACGGCGGACAGCCGTCGTGATTTCGGCGTCCAGCTCGATGGCCTTTTCCGCGAACTGGGCCGCGGGACGAAAGCCCCGTGTCTGATAACAGAACACGGCGAGTGAGAGCGTCATATCCGCCCGCTCCTTGTCCGGCATGGTGGTGTCGCCCAGATAGTACTCGGCGAGCGACGCGAAGAGACGCTCTGTAACCTGATCCCACGTGCGGACCATGGAACCGTAGCCGCCCAGAGAAATCCGGATACCGGTCAGGTTCGCGCCCATGGTGTCGCCGCCGAGTTCCGGCATATCGGCCTGCCGCAGGGGCTGGGCCCCGATCCGCGCAATCAGAAACCGCTTCAGATCCTCCATGCGATTGAAGCTTTCCACGAGATTCTTGAGGGTCTCCTTCGCTTCATCCGTCTTCATTTCGGATTCCAGGCGCTGGCTGTTGGTCGCCGCGCGCCGGAAATCCCGTTGCACGATCAACGGCAGGCTGGCGGTTCGCAATTCGTCGATGCGATCCAACTCCGTCTGAACGGCCTCCTCGTGTTCCTTCTGCTTGGTCAGCTTGGCCAGTTCCGCCTCCAGTTTCACGCGATTATTGGCGCGATCCACTTCCGCTTCGACCAGTTTGAGCAGGGCGGGTAGAGCTTTGGAGCGGTACTTGCGCAATTCGTCATAGGCCTTCTTGGCGGGCGCGTCCGCCACGTCCTTCTTGAGGTCCTCCCACTCGTCGATGCGCGCGATCCAGGCGCGCGCGACATCCTGGAACGCATACGGCCAGGCCGGATCCGTGAACGATTTGGCCGCGTACGTTTCCAGGTTCTTTCGCGCGTTGGCCACATCTTCGTTGCGCAGATTGTCCACCGCTTCGAAAAAGAGGACCAGATCGGCGAACCATTCCGGCCATTTTTCCGCTTCCGCGCGCATGTCATCCCGGCTAGCGCGACCGAGCATGAAGCGAGCCAGCGTCTGCGGCATCGCGCCCGGATGGAGTTGATCGCCTTCCAGTTCGCGCAACGTGGCGTCCTGCAAGCCCCGCAGACTCTGCAGGGTTTCGCCGTCCCGGTTTTCCGACCAGGGTGGCAGGGCCTGCAAAAGACTGACCCAGGGCCGATCCACGCCGGCGCGGGGCAGTTCGTTGAACAGGACCTGCAGTTGATCGTACATGCCGCGGAAATCATCCTGGGCCCATTTGGCGCCCGCCTCGACGATGGTCCGGTCCTGTTCCGCGTTGAACGGTTGCACGGCGAATACCGTCGTCGGCCGCGCGGGCTCATCAGGCGGCGGCTCGGCGGGCGCCTCATCCGTCGTCCCGATGACGGGTTCCGGCGCGGGGGGCGTCTCGACGGGGCGCGACTGGATATAGACGACCGCGCCGACAATCGTCGCCACCGCGATCACGGCGACGACCACGAGCGGCTTGCGCGATCTCCGCTCCTCCGGCTTGGGCGCGACGCCCTGATTCAGGCGCGCGATACGCAAGGCCTCATTCAGATCCGCCAACAGCGATTTATACGTCGGATACCGCATGTTCGGGTCCGCTTCGAGCATGCGCGCAATCACGTCGGCCGTTTCCGGCTGGAGCGACGGGCGGATCACGCGCAGGCTGATGGCGGGATTCTTCAACCGTTCGAGCACCACGTCCTTCGCCGTCTTCCCCTCGAACGGCGGGCGCGCGCCGAGCACATGGTACATCGTGGCGCCGAGGCTGTAGATATCCGACCGGTGATCCTCGGGCTGGCTCCGCACCTTCTCGGGCGCGATGTAGTAGGGTGTGCCCCAAATCTCGCCCGGCTGGTGATCCTTGCTGGCAAAACGCGCCAGACCGAAATCCACGACCTTGGCTCGCTTCTGCTTGTCGAAAAGAATGTTGGCGGGCTTGATGTCGCC
>CAYRPR010000418.1:0-2699 GCA_964425945.1 uncultured Verrucomicrobiota bacterium
CGCGCCACGGCGTATGTATACAAATGGCACACCAAGACGGAACGGCATACCGTTGTTATCGGCAAGGATACGCGCGTAAGCGGCTACATGCTGGAAAACGCGCTGACGGCCGGCATCTGTTCCGCCGGCGTGGATGTGCTCCTGCTTGGCCCCATGCCGACGCCCGGCATTGCGTTCATTACGCAGAGCATGCGCGCGGACGCCGGCCTGGTGATCTCCGCCTCGCACAATCCCTATCAGGACAACGGGATCAAAATTTTCTCCCGAGAGGGATATAAACTGCCGGACGCGGAAGAGAGCGAAATCGAGGAACTGATCACCAGCGGCCAGATCAAGGATCTCCGCCCCACCGCGGATGATATCGGCAAGGCCCGTCGCATTGACGATGCCATGGGGCGCTACATCGTATTCTGCAAGAACACGTTTCCGACGGACCTGACCCTCGAGGGGATGAAGATCGTGCTCGATTGCGCCAACGGCGCGACCTACAAGATCGCCCCGATCATTTTTTCGGAGTTGGGCGCCGAAATCATCGCGATCCACAGCGACCCGGACGGCATCAATATCAATCACAACTGCGGTTCACAGCACACCGGGGATTTGATCGCCAGGGTCAAGGAAACCAAGGCGCAGTTGGGTCTGGCGTTCGACGGCGATGGAGACCGGTTGATCGCGGTCGATGAGAAAGGACGGGAGTTGACCGGGGATCACATCCTGGCGATTTGTGCGCGGCACTACAAACGGAAGGGCTGGCTCCGGAACAATCTCGTGGTCGCGACCGTCATGAGCAATTTCGGTTTTCACGAAGCGATGCGCAAGGAGGGGATTGATGTCGCCGTGACCCAGGTCGGGGACCGTTATGTCCTGGAGGGGATGAAGGAACGCGACGCCGTGATCGGCGGCGAAGCCTCCGGCCACATCATCTTCCGGAATCATCATACGACGGGCGATGGAATCATCGCGGCGCTCCAACTGCTGGCCGTGATCTGCGAGGAACAGAAGCCGCTCTCGGAACTGGCCTCGATCATGCGGATGTTTCCGCAGAAACTGGTCAATATTGATGTGGCGCGAAAACCGCCCATCGAGGATATCGATGATGTGCAGGCGGCCATTCGGCAGGCCCAGGCGGAGTTGGAGGGGAACGGCCGCGTATTGATTCGTTACTCCGGCACCCAATCGATGTGCCGCGTCATGGTGGAGGGCCCGACCGAGGAATTGACCGAGCGATTGACCCTTTCGCTGGTCGAAACCGTCAAGAAATGCATCGGATGAAGCGCCTGGGGTCAGTGATCAAGGGACTGTTGCCGAAACGCACCCCCCGCTTCGCGTACCCCCCCCAAGGAGGGGAGGTTCTGAGATTTCCCCTCCTCGGAGGGGTGCCCGCAGGGCGGGGTGGGTCAAAAGCGGCAAAAAGTCGATTTGGGCCACACCCCCTCAATCGGGTGGATCTGGACAAGCGGCTCGGCGGGACGCCTCGCCCTGCCGGCACAGATACTTACTCTATGAGGGTGGGGCGACCCCTTCCGCCTTCGCAAGGCCTGCGGCGGACATGCCGGGTGAGCCGCTTCATGGCGGTAATGGCGTGGACGGCGCTATCGGCATCCTGGGCTGACGAGCCTGCCGGACCCCGGGAATTCGACCTGGGATTCATCGCCAGCCGCCAGCGCGATGTGCATGGAGACGTGCGGTTCCGTCTGCTGGGCCCGTTCTTCGAGCGGGCGACGTCGCCGGCTGGCCAACGGTTGACGGCGTTCCGCCCGCTGTTCAGTTCCTCTGGTGATCCCGTGCTGGAACGTCGGCGCCGCGAGTACCTCTGGCCGGTCGCCGCCGACCAGCGGTTTCGCGACGAAGCGGGCGGTCATATGCTGCTGGCGTATTGGCAGCGATTCGACCTCAACGATCCGAAATCCCGTTACCGTTTCTGGGTACTGCCCATCTATTTCCAGGGCCGTGATCAGGACGGAGAGACGTATGTCGGACTGTTTCCGTTGGGCGGAAGCATCCACGAGTTCCTGGGCCGCGACGAGATCGACTTTCTGCTATTCCCCGCCTTCCTTCGCCACGAGGTCAACACGGTGGAGACGCGCTCGTTCCTCTGGCCGATATTTTCCAGGACGGAGGGAAAGGGGATTTATCGCGCGCGGGTGTTTCCGTTTTATGGCCAGGCCCGGCATCGGGACAAGTTCAACAAGAAGTTCGTGCTCTGGCCATTCTGGACTTCCGCGGAATACTTCTATCCCGGTTCGAGCGGCAAGGGTTACATCCTGTTTCCGCTGTACGGGCGGACGAAACTGGATGATCAACAGTCACGGCTCTTTCTCCCCCCGTTTTTCCGCTTCACCCGCGGCGACCGTATCAACGAGATCGTTGCGCCCTGGCCGTTCTTCCGCCGGACAACGGGGGAAGTGGAGAAGCTCTATATCTGGCCGGTCTGGGGGCGGAAAGCCATGCGGGGTTCGAGATCGACCTTTATCGCCTGGCCGATAATCCACTCCAGCCGGGTGGATCATGGGGAAGAGATTCAGCGCCGGCTGATGATCTTGCCCTTTTTCTATTCCGAGGTTAAAAGGGAGCGCGCGCTGGTATCCGTCGAAGGGCCCCATGCTAAACCGTCCGCGGATTACAAGAAGATCTGGCCTTTGGGATCGTATCGGCGCGAAGGGGATGTGAGCCGGTTCCGCACGCTGGATTTGTGGCCG
>CAYRPR010000419.1:0-2699 GCA_964425945.1 uncultured Verrucomicrobiota bacterium
CTCCAAGGCGAACTCCCGAAAACGTCGGACTGCCACGTCGGAGCTTCCATGGCCCCGATGGGGCTGTTGATCCGCCCGAAGTCGGCCCGTTGTGGAGCGCCGAATACGGAGCCGGCCGTTGTTTCCGTGGCGGTCCGCGGCGCGTCGAAAACCGGAGCGTACGCGGGCTGGCCGATCGGCTGGGCCACGGGTTCCTGCGCGGCGGCACGCGGCGCCAATGCCGGTTCCGAAACAATGATGCGGGAGAAGTTCCCCTCGCGCGGCGCGCTTAACTGCTGTTCGATGGCGCGACGGATAACCGGGTCATCGCGAACCGAATCCGCATACGCTCGCTCGGTGGTGCGCTCCGGATTCGGCAGGCCCCAGACTTCCTGTTCCATTTCCCGGTCTCGGGCGTCGCGCTGGTGCGGGCGATCATCAACGACCGGCGTGAGCCGGCGATCCGGCGCCTCGCGACGGACCTGATCGGCATTGCGCATGGGCCCGTCCGTCGGTTCGGGGCCCGATTCGGATGCGGCGCGTGTCGGCTGCCAAGTCGTGAACGTTGTTTGCAGGAGCAGGCCGGATGAGGTCCGGTCCTCCTCGGAGCGCCTGTCGCGACGCCGGGCGTTCTGGTCGACGGGCTCCTCATCCTGTTCGACGCCTTCGTGCCGCGCATGTTCCTGCTGTTGGTTGCGGAGTTCGTCAGCCAGCCAGCCCCAGCCGGAGGGTTCCCGTTCCGGTTGCCGGTCGGAATCATCGTCGGTCGACGGCAACAGCCAGTTGCGGCGTTTCTGTTCCGTCGCGCGGGGCGGGGTGGGCGGCGGTTCATACAGTGGCGCCGCCGAGAAGACGGGCCGTACACCGTCCGCGGTGGATACCGGCACAGTCGGGGCATCGGGCGCGCCCGGACGCCGTTCGATCGGAATGGAAATATCCGTGGCGCGTTCCTGGAACTGGACCCGCTCGGTGTAGGTGCGGACCGCGCGTCGCTGTTCCGGGCGCGCCGGCTCGTCCGCCGCCGCGCGGGGAAGCGCGGCCAGGCAGGCGACGCATACCAGCCACGACGCCTGTCGGGAGACGATTTCGCGAACTCGGGTTCCGGGTATCATTGTACTTCACCATACGGAATCATGGGCCCAAGGTCAAACCTTGTCGCCATCCAGATTCGGGGGTATGTTGGCCTCCCTGCATGAATATCCGGCATTTCATCCTGGTTGTCGCTTTGCTGTTCCCGGTCTTCGCGGGCCGGTCGGAGGGCCGGGTCCTGCGAGACTACCACTTCCATCTCGACGGCGACCGGATCACCCTGCGCGCGTACGGGGAGCCGCTCGATCGGATTCTAAAGGACTTCGCGCGAGCCGGTGTGCGGGTCCAGATGGATCCCGGCCTGCAGGAACGGATTACCGGCCGGGTGGAGGACGCCGATCTGGAGGAAACGCTGGATCAGCTCCTGCGGAACCAGGGCTACGTGCTGGTCTGGGAGGTCGTGCGCGGATCCTTTGGGGCCATCCCGAAGTTGGCGGAGATTCATATCTTTCGTCCGGGACATGAAGCGGATGTGCGTCCGCTCATCCCGCCCGACGCCCCGGTGACTATCGCGTGGGGTCCCGACGGACAGGGGCCGCCCCACATCGCGGACGAAGTGCTCATTGCCATCGCCGCCGGCGCCACAGCCGAAGAGGTGCGGCTATTGTTGCGGCAGATCGGCGGCGTGCTGGTGGAGGGCGTATCCGAGATGGGCATCTATCGCATTCGCCTGCCGCCGGGGACCAACCTGTCGGCGCTCATCGCGCAATTGCGGCAGAACCCGCTGATGGACCACGTGGAGCCGAACTACGCGTACCGCGCGCCCAGGCGCACCGCCGTGGATCAGGTGTCCGGCGACGCCGCGCCGCCGCTGCGCGTGCCCGGCCCCGCCGCGGGCGGTATTCCCGTCGCCATATTGGATTCCGGACTCAATCCCGGCGCGCCACTGGATGATTTTGTCGTAGGATCACTGGACGCGTGGACGCCCGGGCGCGAGCCGGTGGATGTGTTGGGCCATGGCACACAGATGGCGCTGATCGCAACCGGCGCCATCGCCCCGGGTGGCCTGGCGCCGGACGCCAACCCCGCCGGCGTGCCGATTGTCGCGATCCGCGCGTTTGACGACCAGGGATACGCGTCCACGTATTCGCTTTTACGGAGTGTGACCTTTGCCGCGGACCAGGGCGCCCGTGTCATGAACATGAGTTGGGGAACGGAGACGCAGAGCGAGTTTCTCCGTGACGCCATTGCCTATGCCCAGAGCCGGAACCTGCTTGTTGTCTCGTCGGCCGGCAACGAGCCGCACAATCGGCCCATGTATCCGGCCGCTTATCCCGGCGTGATCGCGGTCAGCGCGTTGGACGCCACGGGTGGACGATGGGATCAATCGAATTTCGGCGATTTCGTATTTCTCGCGGCGCCCGGCATGGCGTCGTTTCCGGTGGGCGGCGCGTCGACCATGCAACCGTACGCCGGGACCTCCATCGCCAGCGCCTATGTCGCGCGCGCGCTTGGATTGTATTTCCAGAAGAATCCGCGCGCCTCTCGCACTCAGGCCATGCAGGACCTGCGTCGGGCCCTGACGCCCGCAGGCCAGTCCGGCCGCGATCCGTATTTCGGATATGGAATTCTGGACGACGCGGCGATGAACCGATTCCTGGGCGGGAAATAAGCGCGCCGTCAGGCGGATG